>JBIJAD010000296.1:0-5124 GCA_044345955.1 Lysobacteraceae bacterium | reverse complement strand
GCGCAGCAGACCGAGGCCGTCGGCCAGCACCTGCGCGCCGAGTTCGGACAGGCGATCGTGCAACTGCCCGCCGGTTTCGTTCGCGCCGATCGCGGTCTTCTGCGACAGCAGCACCGGCCCGGTGTCCAGGCCCTTCTCCATCTGCATCAGGCACACGCCGGTTTCGGTATCGCCGGCCTCGATCGCGCGCTGGATCGGCGCCGCACCGCGCCAGCGCGGCAGCAGCGAGGCGTGCACGTTCCAGCAGCCGTGGGTCGGGATGTCCAGCACCTTCTGCGGCAGGATCAGCCCGTAGGCGACCACCACCATCAGGTCGGGCTGCAGCGCACGCAGCGCGTCGCGCGAGACTTTCTCCTTCAACGTCTCCGGCTGCAGCACCGGAATCCCGCGCTGCAGCGCCTCCAGCTTCACCGGCGACATCGCCAACGCCCGCCCGCGCCCCGCGGGCCGATCGGGCTGGGTATAGACCGCCACCACCTCCCCGTACTTCGCCGCGGCGCGCAGACAGGGAACGGCGAAGGCGGGGGTGCCGGCGAAGATGATTCTCAAGGCAAATACCTGAGCACAGTAAGGATTACGGTTTCACACCAACGAGCTTCTCTATCAACCTACGTTTATCGTCCAATATTCGGCGAACAAAGGCCTGATAGTCTTCTTCTGGATATAACGGATTTCTCTCAGTACTTCCGCGAAATACACTGCCCAGGTCGGCCGCGATTGCAGCTAGCGCGCGGCCAACCACAGGACCTCCTGTAAAAATATTCCTAGGGATTTCACCATAAAGAACCTTAAGCTCTTCAAGATGCTCTTTTAAGTCTCTTGCCTGAACTGTCTGCGGGAGGCTGTCGAGCCGCTGCTTTATCAAGGCTTGAACTTCTTCATATTTTGCTTCTTCTGTTTCGCCTTCCCTGTGAACATAGATGGCGTTCGCTCGAATCTTTGCCCCATCTTTCAGCGAAACAAACGGGACTGCATCAGGTCGAGGATGAATAAAAATAACCTGAAATCGCTTCCCATTAAGTGTTCCATACTCTGAAGAATCGTAGCTGTAGTCACCGACTTCCATTGCCGACATTAAAGCTGGCGGCACGAATTGTTTTATCTTGCTTGATATCTCGGCTTTGTCTTTCAGGGCAGCTATGCCCACCGGGGTTAGAGTCTTGTCTTCATTTTCCTTTACACCAACAACTATGCATCCACCGCCAGCGTTTCCCAGGCCCAGAAGGTGTTTGGACACGTCCGCCAAGTCAGGCCATGATTCTTTGAAATCGCAATGCCGTAGTTCTCCCGCATGCTCTTTGAGGAGGTCGCGAAAAGACTCTCTTGTCGGCGTCTCAAAAAAGCGAACGAACGCCTCATGCACAGTCTTGGATTTTTTTTCCATAAGTGCCCCTCCACTTGCCTCACGCCGCCGTGCTGCGCCGCGCCTTCTCCAGCTTCTTGCGCACCATCTCGCGCTTGAGCGCGGAGAGGTAGTCGACGAACAGCCGGCCTTCGAGGTGGTCCATCTCGTGCTGGATGCAGATCGCCAGCAGGCCGTCGGCTTCGAGGGAGAAGGGCTTGCCGTGGCGGTCGAGGGCCTCGACGGTGATCCGGTTGGCGCGGGTCACGTCGGCGAAGATGCCGGGGACCGAGAGGCAGCCTTCCTGGTACACCTGATGGCCGTCTTCCTGCACGATCTTCGGGTTGATGAAGACCAGCGGCTGGGTCTTCTCCTCGCTGATGTCCATGACCATGAACCGGCGGTGGTCGTCCACCTGGCTGGCGGCCAGGCCGATGCCGGGGGCCTCGTACATGGTCTGGAACATGTCGTCCAGCCGGGTCTGGAACTCGGGGGTACCGATTTCGGCCGCATCGACCAGGCGGGCCTTGGTCCGCAGCCGGGGGTCGGGGAATTCGAGAATTGAGAGGAGCGTCATGTTTGCGGCGCCGGGGGCGGGCCGGAGGCCCGGAACCGGGACAGTGTACCCGTTCCCGCTTGCCAAAGGCCGGGTTTTGTGGGCTATAGTGCGGCCGTTGTGTTGGGGAAAATCCCAAGGGGAGCAAGTAGATGGCCAGCATCCTTAAGCGCGTTTCTCACCGTTTGAAGGTGGTGAGCGCCGCCGCCCTCCTCACCGTGGGCACCTTCGCGGTCGCCCAGGAGTTCCGCGGCGACCACCCCGACACCTATGTGGTGAAGCGCGGCGACACCCTCTGGGACATCGCCGGACGCTTCCTCAAGAAGCCCTGGCTGTGGCCGGAAATCTGGCAGGCCAACCCGCAGATCGCGAACCCGCACCTGATCTATCCGGGCGACGTGATCAGTCTCGCCTACCTCGACCGGGTCGGGGTCGGCGTGCAGGCCGGCCCGCGCAACGAGGCGCCGATCAACGCGATCAATCTGTCCGAGATCGAGGCCTACCTGCGCGATCTGCGCGTGGTCGACGAATTCGAAAACCTGCCGCACGTGGTCGGTCTGGAAGAGGACATCACCCGCGCCTCGCCCGGGCATCTGGCCTACGTCCGCGGCCTGGAAGGCGCGCAGGTCGGCCAGCGCTGGCTGGTGGTGCGTCCGACCACCCGCTACGTGCGCATCGGCAAGCGCGAGTGCTGCGACATGCTCACCCGCAACCACTACGACTTCCGCGGCAAGCTGGTGCCCGGCTTCGGCAGCCCCTGGAGCGACACCGCCGGTGCCGACGTCGGCCGCGAGCAGCTCGGTCACGAGCTGATGAAGGTCAGCGCCGGCACCGTGACCAAGCTGATGGAAGGCGATGTCGAAGTCACCACGCTGCAACTGGACAACAGGAACGTCGAAGTGCGGGTCGGCGACCGCCTGATCCCGGTCGACGCCCAGCCCTACGATCTGCAGTTCTTCCCGCATCCGCCGAAGCAGCCGCTGGACGAGAACAAGGCGCGCGTGCTCTCGGTCGCCAGCTCGCTGACCAGCGGCGGCCCGCGCGACGTGGTCGCGCTGTCGGTCGGTCGCGAAGACGGCATCGACAACGGCACCGTGCTGTCGATCTGGCGCCAGGGCAGCAACGTCGTGGATCGCGTGCAGACCGATTACTGGCGCGGCGACGAGAGCGTGCCCAAGGGCCGCCGCGTGCAGTTGCCCGACGAATACGCCGGCCACGTGATGATCTTCCGCACCTTCGACAAGGTCAGCTACGGTCTGGTGATGGAAGGCGACAAGCCCAGCCGGGTCGGTTATCGCCTCAAGCATCCGGATGCGAAGTAAGGCCTGAGGGTCAGACTTTCCCTACAGCAAGACGCGACGGCGCCCGACGGCGCCGTCGTCGTTTCCGGGTCAGCATGACCGGCATGGACACTCTCGATGCCGATACCGAAGCCCTGCTCGCCCTGATCCTGCCCGTCGGCCCGGATGCGCCGCGGCGGGAGTTGCTCGATCTCGCCGGCAGCCCCGTCGCGGTGCGGGCCCTGCCGCGCGAGCGCTGGCGCAAGGCCGGGCTGGAGCCGGCACAGATCCGCGCCCTCGATGGCGATCCGGCGGTGCTGGACCCGGCCCTGCTGGCGCGCTGCCGGGCGTGGCTGCGGCAGCCCGGCCATCACCTGCTGGGCTGGCACGACCCCGACTACCCGCCGCTGCTGCGCCGCGCCGGCAGCCCGCCACCGGCGTTGTTCGTGGCCGGGAACCCGGCGCGGCTGTGGCATCCGGCGGTGGCGGTGGTCGGCAGCCGCGGCCCGACCGCCGGTGGCCGCGACAACGCCCGCGCCTTCGCCCGTGCGCTGGCCGAAGCCGGCTTCGCGGTCGGCAGCGGCCTGGCCGCGGGGGTCGATCGCGCCGCGCACGAGGCCGCACTGGAGGTCGGCGGGCTGACCGTGGCGGTGCTCGGCACCGGGCCCGACGTGCCGTATCCGCGCGAACACGCCGGCCTGCTGGTGCGGATCGCCGCCGAGGGCGCGGTGGTCAGCGAGCACCCGCCCGGGACCGGCGCCCGCCGCGAGCATTTTCCGAGCCGCAACCGGATCCTCGCCGGGCTGAGCCTCGGCACCCTGGTGATCGAGGCCGCGCAGCGCTCCGGCGCGCTGATCACCGCCCGGCTCGCGGCCGAGGCCGGGCGCGAGGTCTTCGCACTGCCGGGGTCGATCCACAACCCGATGGCCCGCGGCTGCCACCGGCTGATCCGTGACGGCGCCGCGCTGGTCGAGTCCGCCGACGAGGTGGTGGCGGCGCTCGGCGCCTGGGCCGGGGCCCTGCGCAGCGAGCTGCGCCGCCGCCTGGACGCCGCCGGGCCGCCTGCAAGACCAGGCAAACCCGCGGCCGATCCGCCCCCGGCCGCGGATGCCGACCACGACCGCTTGTGGTCCGCCCTCGGTCACGACCCCAGCACTATGGATCAGCTCGTCGAACGCACCGGATTGACGGCCGCCGCCCTGTCCTCCATGCTCCTGACCATGGAGTTGCGGGGGCGGGTCGCGGTCGAGCACGGTCGTTACAGCCGACGGTCCGCTGCCATCCTTTCCAGTGCGCCCGGCGGCGCAAGTCAGGGGTCATGAAAGAAAGCATCCTCGATGTACTGCTCTATCTGTTCGAGCACTACATCGCCCAAGACGCCGATCTCGGTGGAGATCGCGATTCCCTGCGCCAGGGCCTGCTGCAGGCCGGTTTCAGCCCCGCCGAAATCCACAAGGCCTTCGATTGGCTGGATGGTCTGGCCGAGCGCCGGCCGGCGCCGGCCGCGCCGCGCACCGACGGCCCGACCCGGGTGTTCTTCGGGCCGGAGCTGGACAAGCTCGATGTCGACGGCCGCGGCTTCCTGATGTTCCTCGAACAGCAGGGCATCCTCGACGCCGAACAGCGCGAGCTGGTGCTCGACCGGGCGATGGCCCTGGACCAGGACGAACTCGATCTGGACGACCTCAAGTGGGTGGTGCTGATGGTGCTGTTCAACCAGCCCGGCGCCGAAGCCGCCTACGCCTGGATGGAAACCCAGATGTTCGAGGACGATGGCGAGCTGGTGCACTAGTCGCTCGTCCGGAAAATCCGCGCGTCCGGCCGTCGTGCCCACGACCGCGGCGGTATTTGCCGGATAATCGCCGGTTCGCGGTCGGCAGGGGAAGGCCGGCCGCGAGGACAACATGCGCGGAGGGGCCGCGCTTTCCTGGGGACCAGATGACCGA
>JBIJAD010000297.1:0-5124 GCA_044345955.1 Lysobacteraceae bacterium | reverse complement strand
ATGATATCGGTCGAGCCGAATTCGAAAACCGACAATCGAAACAAAACATCGAATCCAGTTTTCAAAGGTTAACAAAATACGAACTTGATCCAAGTAAAAAATATGATATCGAAGAAACAAGAAGATACATTTCCATTCTTAATCAAGAAATCGAAAGAAATAGATCTCGGGTTTTTTTGAGCAATTTGGCCCGAACCAGCAACGAAACCAAGAAACCGGTGATCGTCAACTATCGGTTGCGCAGCATCGATCTTCAAGATTCGCGAAAATACCCTGCCACAGACCAAAGAACCGCGCGACAAAGAATCAGCAGCTCTTTCAGCACGGATGGCCTCAACGAGGGACTGAAGGCAATTCATGCGCTACTGGAGGAAAACATTCATGCCAACTCATCGGCATCGGAAATCCAGGAGCCCGAGCGCGAACAGATCAAGATCGACTGCGAACGGCTGAAATCCCTGTTCAGAGAAATCCTGGGCACAGAGCTCGGCTATTCGTTTGAACAAGGGCCCATGCTGTTCGGGAAACCGATCATGGAGGCCGATCTGTCCGAAGGACAGATGCTGCTTCTCAAAGTCATCGTTTCGCTGTTTTTCCAGAACGGCTCCGCAGACGACCTCATCATCCTGTTCGACGAACCGGAAACGCATCTGCACCCCTTCGCGGTCACGCAGATGATCGACAAGATCCGCGCCGCCTGCCCCAATGCGCAGCTTTGGATCGCCACGCACTCGCTGCATGTGCTGGCGCATTTCGAGGATACGGACATCTGGTTCGTGAAGGATGGACTGGTCAGAAAGGCCGGCAAGCATTCCGTGGAGGTATTGCATTCGCTGACCGGGGACGACCAGGGGCTCGACAGGTTATCGCGGCTGCTGTCGCTTCCGGCCGAGTACACCGCACTCAAATTCGCGGCGGAGTGCCTGACGCCGCCCGGTGTCGCCGACACGCCCGCAGGCGACCCGCAGACCAGCCAGATCCAGACTGTGTTGTCTGGACTGACGGCTTCGAAGCACCCACTGCGCGTACTCGATATCGGCATGGGCAAAGGGCGGTTGCTCAACGAGCTGGCACTGCATTATGGCCAGCACTTGCACCGCGCGATCGATTACTTCGGCCTGAATATCCATGCGTCCGCCGAGGATACGGAGGCATGTCTGAGCAAACTCGGCTCGAACTACCCCGACAGCGAGCGCCGTTATCTGGACCGGGTACAGGCGCTCAAGGACACCATCGATCCCGGCACCATCGATATCGCGATCATGTGCAATGTGCTGCACGAGATCGACCCTGCCGAGTGGCTGGATGTTTTCGGAGCCAATGGCTATCTGACCCAGCGAATGAACCCGAAGGGCTTCCTGCTGATCGTGGAGGACGAACTGCTGAAGATCGGCGAGCGTGCGCACGCCTTCGACTTTCTGGTTCTGACGCGCAACGAAATCGTGACGCTCTTCCGGGGATCGCGAGAACCGGGGCAATGCGTCACCATCGCCCATCACGATCCGCGCTATCGCGAGCGTTTGAAGGCACATCTGGTGCCAGCCCACCTGATCGCACAGGTCGATCAAGCCAGCATCGATCAGGCGATCAAAGAACTGCGCACTCATGCGATGGACAGAGTCAAGACCATCAAGAGAGAGGCGGATCCGCAGTCCGCGGCCAAGCACTATGCGTTCTGGGTGCACCAGCTCGCGAATGCCGACCTGGCCTTGGGTGGAAGAGGCTAGGTTGCGGCACTGTTCATCGGCCCCGCCTCATCGCGCAACGTCGTCGCGTTGAGCCATTCGCATCCGGGCGGATGCGGGACGGGATCCTGCGTCTGCAGATGCAATCTCCGCGATCGCAGACCAGGACTGCTCGCATGAGCAGCCACGGGTGAAAAACCACCTCATCCTCGTCCGCTTGCGCGCGCGCCCCGAACGCACGCCTTGCGAATCAATCGCTTGAGCGGAGGCCGGGTGTTGGCCCACGGTTTGCTTGAAAGAGGGTCGCCGGGAGGTCGGACGCGCCCCCGCGGCGGATGCGGACCATCGAGGAGCGAGACAATCATGAGCGGATTCGGCGACAGTGGGGGCGGCGGGGGTTCGGGCAGCCATTTCGGTATGGGAGCCCTCGCGGCCGTCGGCGCGCTGGCGGTCACCGGTGCCTACTGGCTCTGGAACACGCCGCGCGAGCAGAAGGGGCGGATGCTGAAGCGGGTGGGCAAGACCCTTGGCATCCAGTCGCTGATCGACAAGGGTCGGGAGATGCACTACGGCCACCTTTCTCCGGAGGAATTGCTGGTCCAGCATCCGAGTGCGTTCCTGCGCCAGAACACCATCCGCAGTCAGTATCTGCAGCATCCGGAAAGACCGTTCGGCAGCGGATTCCATCAGCCGGCGAACCTGGACAGCCGATTCCACCTGCTGCAGATGGAGAACGAAGCGGAAGGCGTCCAGGGAGAAAACATCGTCGACGCTGGCGGGCGCCAGCGGACCCGACGAGGCAATTACGTCATGGTGCAGGACAACGAATTGGAGAGCGCACGACGGATCGGGATTCGACACGTCGGCCCGGCCTTCAGCGGTGGTTTTCTGCCCATGCTGCAGATCAACCGGAGAGATCCTTCACCGGAGGATCCCACCCATTTCACCGGCTTCGATCAGGGCGCGTTGAACATCGGGCAGATGGGCGTTCGCCCGCCTCCGGTCTTCACCACCGAACTGACGGGATGCTCGATCGTGCGCATGGGCAGTCATCTGGCGCATGTGCGCCCGCATCCGGAATCCGGCGGCGCCTCGCTGCAGGAACAACTGGGCAACCCTCCTTCCTTCGGCCGCCGCGAGTATCCGGTCGAACACCACAATGCATTCACGATGATGCGCAGAAAACCGGACGGCAGGGTCAAGCTGTATTACCAGATCCATGGTTACAACGAAGCAGATCGCGGCGAGCGCTCGCACAGCGGCAGCTATTACCTCGAATCGCCGGCGCGAGGCGGGCCGCGAGGGCGCTAGCGCCGTCCGCACTGCAGAGCGACGACACCGGACGCGCCCGAGGGCAGATCCCGCGCTCCCTTCTCGCAACGCAGGATGACACCGCCGCGAACCTTGCGCGGCGACATGCGGCGCACGGATCGATGCGCTGCGTTTCAACGGCCCGGCGTTTCGAAGACGACCTGCATCCGATGCAGCAACAGCCGCGGCGCGGCTCCCGCTGTCGGAGATCGGCTGTCGCGGATCGGGGACGCCGTGGAGGCAGGAACGATGTCCCTCGACGCGAACCCCGGACGCGCTGGAATCGCTCACGAACACGAGGCAAGCTCCGGCCGCCGAAACCACGACACCGCGGCCCCGCGCTGAGCCACATCCGCACCGGGGCGCGCGCCTTGGGTGAAAAACCACCTCATCCTCCTCCGCTTGCGCGCGCGCCCCGGACGCAGGCCTTGCGAATCAATCGCTTGAACGGACGCCGGGCGTTGGCCCACGGCTTGCTTGAAACAGGGTCGCCGGGAGGTCGGACGCGTCCGCTCGCGGCGGATGCGCACCATTGAGCAGCGAGGCGAGCATGAGCGGATTCGGCGACAGTGGGGGCGGTGGGGGTTCGGGCAGCCATTTCGGTATGGGAGCCCTTGCGGCCGTCGGCGCGCTGGCGGTCACCGGCGCCTATTGGCTTTGGAACACGCCGCGCGAGCAGAAGGGGCGGATGCTCAAGCGGGTGGGCAAGACCCTCGGCATCCAGTCGCTGATCGACAAAGGCCGGGAGATGCATTACGGCCATCTTTCCCCGGAAGAACTGCTGGTGCAGCATCCCAGCGCGTTCCTGCGCCAGAACACCATCCGCGGCCATTTCCTGCAGCACTCTCTGGCCCCGCTGGGGGAGGACTTCGACGAGCCCGCGAGTCCGGACCGGTCATTCAAGCTGCTGCAGATGAACGATCCTTCGCATGGTCTGCGTGGAGGACAGATCACCGATCAGACCGGTCGGCGACGCACCCGCACGGGCGATTACACGTTGGTCCAGGACTCGCATCTGCCATCCGCGCGCGACCGTGGCGTGGCGCACGAGAGCGGCAGTTTCAGCGGCGGTTTCCTGCCGATGCTGCAGACCACCCGGACCGATCCCTCGCCGGACGACACCAGCCACTTCGCCGGCTTCGGCCAGGGGGCGCTGGACGTCCGCCGCCTGAGCAGTCCCTCGCATCCGGTCTTCACCACCGAACTCACGGGGTGTTCGATCGTGCGTCTCGGGCACCACTTGGCGCATGTACGCCCGCATCCCGATTCGGGCGGGGCCGAGTTGCAGCAGCATCTGCAGGCGGCGCCCTCCTTCGGCCGCAACCAGTACCCCGCAATCGACGACAGGGCCTTCGTGATGATGCGCAGGAAAGCCGACGGCAGAGTGAAGCTCTACTTCCAGAAGCACATCTATCAGGACAACAGCAACTCCTTCCATGCGCACAGCGGGAGCCAGTACCTCGAACCGCCACCGCAGAGCCAGGCGCCGAGACGGCGCTGAAGCTTCCGACACAAGGCCGATGACCCAGGCGCGATCGCTGCCCGAGACGTCGTCCCGGCCGCGAATCTTGAGCAGGTCGCCGCGGCTCCGGTATGCTCCCGCGATGCCTTTCCGCCCCGCCTTCGCCCATGCTGTCCTGCGCGCCGGTCTGCTAGCGCTGCTGCTGTCGGGGCTGATGATCCGACCGGTGCTGTCGGGGCTGTCGGACATGCACGCGGCCGAGCATGCGATCACGGCCGAAGCGCAGGCCGCCGGCCATGGCCACGCCGACGATCATGGTCACGATCACCCCAACGATCACCACCACGATCCGGCGCCGCATCATCCGCCGCAACCTGACGACGGCGGGGCCGGAGAGGATCACTCCTCCGGTCTCCATGGCCTGATGCATCAGGCCGGAGGCTGGACCACCGCGGAGCTGGCCTACGGTCTGCAGATACCGCCGGCCCTGCACCGCGACGCATGCCCGCCGAATCCGGCCGGCTCCGGGCAACCGCAGCAGTCGCCCTTCCATCCGTTCCGACCTCCGATCGCCTGACGGCATTTCGGCCGCCGTCCTGCGGCCCGTTCGCTCCTGCCCCTCGCTGCTCGTTCGCCACCCCCGGAGGTTGTCGTGAAATCCCGCTG
>JBIJAD010000068.1:0-13465 GCA_044345955.1 Lysobacteraceae bacterium | reverse complement strand
TGCGCTCGCTGCGGGTGGCCCGACTCGCCGCCGCCCACGGCATCGACTGCGTCCCGCACGCGCCGCGCGCCCACGCCGGCGCGGCGACCCTGCTGCAGTTCGTGGCCCTGCTCGAGCGTCCCGGCGCGTATCACGAGTTCTCGGCCAGAGCGGCCGGCCGCCGCGGCGCCTATGCCTACGAGCCGCTGCTGGAGATCCGCGACGGCCGCATCGGCATTCCCGACGGCCCCGGCTTCGGGTTGCGCTACGACATCGACGAGTTGCGGCGGATCGGGACCGATATCCCGTTCGCCGTCGGTCGCGTCGGCGAGGACGACTGAAGATGCGCGCCGGGCGGTTTTTCGCGTGGATGGCATTGCCGCTGGCGCTGATCGCCTGGGGGCTGTGGCTCGGCGCGACTTCGCCGCAGGAACAGGCGAAGGTGCTGCGGTTGGCGCACGTGCTCAACGAGCAGCATCCGGTGCATCGCGGGATGCAGGTGTTCGCCGACGAAACCGGCGCGCTCTCCAGCGGCCGTCTGCGTATCGATCTCTATGCCGACGGCAAGCTGGGGAGCGAGCGCGAACTGCTGGAACTGGTGCAGATCGGCAGCCTCGCCGCGACCAAGGTCTCCGCCGGCCAGATGGAAGCGTTCTCGCCGCAGTTCGGCCTGTTCGGGCTGCCCTATCTGTTCGACGATCGCGCCCATTTCTGGCGTTTCGCCGAAAGCGATGAGGGCGTCGCAGTGCTCGATGCGCCGCGCAGCGCGCGCCTGCAGGGACTGACCTACTACGATGCCGGCAGTCGCAGTTTCTATTTCGGTCGCAACGTGAACGTGCGTCTGGATCACCCGGACGATCTGCGCGGGCTCGCGGTGCGGGTGATGCCGAGCCGGACCGCGATCGCGATGGTCGAGGCGCTGGGCGCGAAGCCGGTGCCGATTCCCTTCGGCGAGCTGTACTCGGCGCTGGATACCGGCACCGTCGACGGCGCGGAGAACAACGCGCCTTCGCTGTATACATCGCGACAGTACGAGGTGGCCTCCAGTTATTCGCTCAATGAACACACCGTCCTCCCGGACGTGCTGGTGATCGGCACCCGGACCTGGGACCGGTTGAGTCGACAGGAACGCGAGTGGCTGCGCGAGGCCGCGCGCAGATCGGCGGTCGCGCAGCGGCGGATGTGGGAAGCATCGGAGCGGGAGAGCCTGGAAAAGATGCGGGAAGCGGGGCTGACCATCGTCGCCAAGATCGATCGCGCCGCATTCCGCGAACGGGTGCGGCCGGTGTATGCGCGACCGGAGTTCCGGACTGCGCAGATGCGGGCCCTGATTGCGGCGGTCGGCTCCTCCAGGGCCACACCGCCATCGGAGACCCAACCATGATCGGCGCGGCGCACACCCGCCTGGCGCGCTTCAACGCCGCGCTCGAACGTGTGCTCGGATCGCTCCTGGCCGTACTGATGCTGACCATGGTGCTGACCGTGCTGTGGCAGGTCGCGACCCGGCTTTCCTCGCGGATCGCGACCGCTCAGGGCCTGGCGCCGCCGTTCGCGCCGAGCCAGTGGACCGAAGAGCTGGCGAGCTTCCAGCTCGCCTGGATCGCCTTGCTCGGCGCCGCCTACGCTCTGCGGCGTGGCGAACACATGGGCTACGACTCGTTGTTCGTCGCGTTCGGCGCGAGCGGCCGCCATCGCAATCTGCGCTTCGTGCGTCTGTGCGTGATCGCGTTCGCCGCGGTGATGGTGGTCGGCGGAGTCGGCCTGGTGGCGATGACTCTCGAACTGGGGCAGACCACGCCGGCGCTGCGCTGGCCGATGGGCTGGGTCTACTCGGTGGCGCCGCTGTCGGGGCTGCTGATGATCTGTTTCGCCTGCGAGCGCGTATTCCTGGATGATGCGGATGTTGATGGCACGGATCGTGATGGTGCGGATCTTGATGGTGCGGACGCCGACGGGGACAACCGCACCGCAATCAAGACGGCCCGGGAATCCGCGCCATGACCGTTGCGGTGCTCGCCGGTGTCTTTCTGCTGCTGTTGCTGCTGCGCGTGCCGGTGGCCTTCGGCATCGGTCTGGCCGCGCTCGCGGCGATGCTGCTCGATCTGCCGTTCGAGGCGAGCGCGGTCACGCTCACCCAACGCACCGTCACCAGCGCCTTCACCTTCACCCTGCTGGCGATCCCGCTGTTCATCCTGTCCGGCAAATTGCTCGCGTTCGGCGGTGTGGCGCGCCGCCTGGTCGAATTCGCTCGCGCCGCGGTCGGCTGGCTGCCCGGTGGATTGGCGGTGACCAATGTCTTCGCCAACCTGCTGTTCGGGTCGATCACCGGCTCGGCCGCCGCGACCACCTCGGGCATCGGCGGCTTCATGATTCCGGCGATGAAGTCCGAGGGGTATCCTCGCGGCTTCGCCGCCGCGCTGACCGCGACCGCGGCGACCACCGGCCTTCTGCTGCCGCCCTCGAACGTGTTGATCGTCTACGCGATGGTCGCCGGCGGCGTCTCGGTCGGCGCCCTGTTCCTCTCGGGCTATCTGCCCGGATTCCTGCTCTGCCTCCTGCTGGTCGTGGTCGCCTCGATCATGTCGCGCGCCGGGGGCTACGGTCGGCGCGAGCCGTTCCCGGGGTTCGCCGCCCTGCTGCGCGCCTTCGTCGGCATCCTGCCGAGCTTCGCCCTGCTCGCGATCGTGATCGGCGGCATCGTCGGTGGCCTGTTCACCGCGACCGAGGCCTCCGCGATCGCGGTGCTGTATTCCTTCGTGCTGGTCTTCGCCGTCTACCGGGAGGCTCCGCTGAGCGCACTGCCGCGGATCCTGCGCGATACGGCCTCGACCACCGGCATGGTGTTCCTGCTGATCGGAACGTCGGTCGCGATCGCCTGGGTTTTCGCCTACGCGGACGTGCCCGACCTGATCGCCGACGCGCTCGGTCCGCTGCGCCAACACCCCTGGTTGCTGCTGCTGGCGATCAATGTGTTGCTGCTCGGCGTGGGCACCTTCCTCGACGTCACTCCGGGCGTATTGATTTTCACGCCGATCTTCCTGCCGCTGATGATCGGCCTCGCACCGGAGTTCGGTCTGACCGCCGACGAAATGCGCTACCACTTCGGCGTGGTGCTGGTGTTCAATCTCTGTCTGGGTCTGGTCTCGCCCCCGGCGGGGACCACGCTGTTCATCGGCGCCAGCATCGCCCGCTGTCCGCTGCATGAAATGAACAAACCGTTGATTCCGATCTTCGGCACCGGCGTGCTCGCCCTGATCATCGTCAGCTACTGGACCGATCTGACTCTTTGGTTGCCCAGGCAATTCGGCCTGCTTCCCTGACACCCCCTGATCCCCGGGCGCTGACCGCCCACCAGGGCCTGCGCTGACGAAGCCCTGCCCGGAGCCGGCTAGAATGCCGCGATGATCGTCAGCGCCCCCATCCCCGCCAAGCAACTGCGTCTGTCCGTCGCCCCGATGATGGACTGGACCGACACGCACTGCCGCAGTTTCCATCGCGTGCTCGCACCACACGCACGGCTCTATACCGAGATGGTGCATGCGAATGCGGTCGTTCACGGCGATCGTTCCAGGCTGCTGGCGATGGATCCGTCCGAGCACCCGGTCGCGCTGCAGCTCGGCGGCAGCGATCCGGCATCGCTGGCGCAGGCGGCCCGGATCGGCGCGGACCACGGTTTCGACGAGATCAATCTCAACTGCGGCTGCCCGTCCGACCGGGTGCAGGCCGGGCGTTTCGGTGCCTGCCTGATGCGCGAGCCGGCACTGGTCGCGGACTGTGTGGCGGCGATGATCGAAGCGGTGCCGGACACGCCTGTCACGGTGAAATGTCGGCTCGGCGTCGACGACGATCACGAATGGGAGCGCTTTCTCGGCTTCATCGACGCGATCGCCGTCGCCGGCTGCGGCATGTTCGTGATCCATGCGCGCAACGCCTGGCTGCAGGGGCTGTCGCCGAAGGAAAACCGCGAAGTGCCGCCGCTGCGCTACGACTGGGCCTACCGGCTCAAGCGCGAGCGACCGCAGTTGCAGGTGATCGTCAACGGCGGGATCGCCGATCTCGCCGAGGCCGGCGCGCATCTGGCGCACTGCGACGGCGCGATGCTCGGCCGCGCGGCTTATCACGATCCGTATCTGTTGCACCGGCTCGACGCCACGTGGTGGGGCGATCCGGTGCGCGACCGCGCCGAACTGCTGCGCGCGTGGCGACCCTACGTCGAAGCGCAGCTCGCGCACGGCACCCAGCTCAAGCACATGACCCGGCACATCCTCGGACTGTTCCAGGGCCAGCGCGGCGGACGCGCGTTCCGACAGATCCTGAGCGAAGGCGCGCACCGCGCCGGCGCCGACTGGTCGCTGATCGAACGCGCCCTCACTGCCACCGGCCCCGCACACGAACGTGCCACCTGACCGCCACGCCGCCTGATCACGGACCTGCGATGCTCACCCGCGACCCCGCCGCCTTCCTCGCCTTCGCCCGCGACTGCGCCACCGACTTCGGCCCGGCCACCGCCCGGGCGGCCTTTCTGGTCGCCCCGGATGGTTTCGGGCTGGCCGCCGAATCCGCCAGCGACAATCGCTACATGGCCGCGGCCGACGCCTTCGATGCGGCCCGCGCCTCGGCCGAACACCGCACACTGCAACGTGCACTGTCCTCCGAACTGCCGACGGTCTGTTTCGCCGGCGACCCGGCTACTCCCGATGCGGTGTTCCCTAACAACGTCTTCGCCACCGCCCCGGGCCGGCTGATCGTCGGCCGCATGCGCCATCCGATCCGCCAGCGCGAAGCCGAACGCGCCGACATCCGCGACTTCTTCCGCGACACCCTGGGGCGGATCGAGATCGACCTGTCGACCCAACCGCACCCCTGCGAGCTCACCGGCGCACTGGCGATCGACCGCGCCCGCGGGCTCGGCTTCTGCGGGCTGTCCGAGCGCTGCGACGAGGCCGGCGCGCGGCTGATGCACGAGGCCTTCGGCCTGCGCGCGACCCTGTTGTTCGACCTGGCCGCGGGCGAGTACCACACCAATGTGGTGCTCGCGATTCTCGCCGGCCGCGCCGCGCTGATCTGCGCAGACGGCTTCGCCGACCCGGCGGTGCCCGAGGCGATCGCCGCGCTGTACGCGCCGCACGCGATCCGACTGGACCCGGCCGAGCGCGCCGCTTTCGCCGGCAACGCCATCGCCCTGGGGCCGGAGTCGGTCTGGATGAGCGCCACCGCCGAGCGCGCCCTGACCCCCGCCTCACGGGCCGGGCTGGCCGCGGCCGGGTTCGCGGTCCGCAGCGTGGCGCTGGAGGCGATCGAGGCCGCCGGCGGCTCCCTGCGCTGCTGCGTGGGCGAGATCTTCTGAGCAAGGCTTTTCGTTTTCCGGGAGGCTTTTCCCGGCGGTTTCCGGGACGGATTCTTCCGGGACACCCCGGATTTTCTCGGGCACTCCCGACGTCCCCCGATCTGAACCCCGGACGCGGCCCGGGCCCTGCGTAAGAAAAAGTTAAGGACGGATTCACCCCCCCCTTTCGAGAATGCCGTTCCATCGCGCGATGATGTGTTTCATCTGCGCCTCCGCTCCCGGGTCCTCCCCATGCCGCAGCTTCGCCGCCTCTCCCTGACCGCCCTCGCCCTGGCCCTGGCCGCCAGCGCGCTGCCCGCGAGCGCCCAGCAGGGCCGCCGCGGCGAGGACCGGCCGCCGGAGCCGCCGCGCAACAATCAGGACGACAGCGTCTCCGATGCGGTCCGCCGGATCGAACGGGCCAACCGCGGCCAGGTCCTCAGCGCCGAGCGCATGCAGTATGACGGCCGCGACGTCACCCGGATCAAGGTGGTCGACGACGAGGGTCGGGTCCGGATCTACATGGACGACCCGCAGCCCGCGACCGAGCCGCGCCGCCCGCGCCAGCGCGACGAAGAACCGCCGCGTCGTCGCGGCGACGACGACTGAGCCCCTCGCCCCACCACGACTCCGCCGCGAGCGGCTAAGCGAAATCTGAACAGGCCTTGCCGCGGGCGCCCGGACCGCCGCCCCCCCCGGCTATGCTCCAAGCCTGAATGAGATGCCGGCCCCCGCCGGCCTGGAGCGAGCGATGCGCATTCTCCTCGTCGAAGACGAAGCCCCCCTCCGCGAGACCCTGGCGGCCCGCCTCAAACGCGAAGGATTCGCGGTGGACACCGCGCAGGACGGCGAAGAAGGCCTGTACATGGGACGCGAAGTCCCCTTCGACATCGCCATCATCGACCTCGGCCTGCCCAAGATGTCGGGCATGGAGCTGATCCAGGCCCTGCGCGGCGAAGGCAAGCAGTTCCCGGTGCTGATCCTGACCGCACGTTCAAGCTGGCAGGACAAGGTCGAGGGCCTCAAGCAGGGCGCCGACGACTATCTGGTCAAGCCCTTCCACGTCGAGGAGCTGCTCGCCCGCATCAACGCCCTGGTCCGCCGCGCCGCCGGCTGGAGCAAACCGTCGCTGGAATGCGGCCCGGTCACGCTCGACCTCGCCGCGCAGACGGTGAGCGTCCACGGCGCCAACGTCGACCTGACCAGCTACGAATACAAGGTCCTCGAATACTTGATGATGCACGCCGGCGAGCTGGTCTCGAAGGCCGACCTGACCGAGCACATCTACCAGCAGGATTTCGATCGCGATTCGAACGTGCTCGAAGTCTTTATCGGCCGCCTGCGCAAGAAGCTCGATCCCGAAGGTTCGCTCAAGCCGATCGAGACCGTGCGCGGCCGCGGCTACCGCTTCGCGATCCCGCGCAGCGCGGACAACTGAGCGGGCCGCTGATCCTGTCGTCCGCCCTGCCCCACGCACCGCCTGCATCCCGCCGCCGCGCACGTCGCGGCGGCGCCGCATTCCGGTCCCGTGCCCATGCCCGCGCGTAAACGCATCCCGCTGTGGCGCCCGCGCTCGCTGCAGACCCGGCAACTGCTCGCCGCCAGTCTCGGCCTGATCGCGTTCCTAGCGCTCGCCGGTTACGCGCTGGATCGCGCCTTCGTCAACACCGCCGAGAACATCCTGCAGGAGCGTCTGCGCGACTACGCGCTGTATTTCGCCGACAAGACCGAATTCGGCCGCGGCGGCGATCTGGTGCCGCCGATCGAGGGCGAATTGCCCGACCCGCGGCTGAAGCGGCCCGGCAGCGGGCTGTACGCGCAGATCGTGCTGCCGTTCGCGCTGTGGGAATCGCCTTCGAGCCAGGGGCCGGAACTGCCGGCCGTGAAGATGCTCGGCACCGGCAAGCGGATCTTCGAAGGCCCGATGGACATCGTGCAGAGCGACGGACAGCCCGCGCGCGCCTATCGCTACGGTTTCGGCCTGGCCTGGCCGGGCGACGATCTGTCCGACGAAGTGCCCTACACGATCTACATCACCGAAGACACCTCACGGCTGGAAAACCAGTTGAAAGTGTTCCGGCGCGCGCTGTGGGGCTATCTCGGCGCGGTCGGCGCGGTGCTACTGCTGTTCCAGGTCGGCGTGCTGCGCTGGAGCCTGCTCCCGCTGCGTCGGGTCATCGACGAACTCAAGCGCGTGCAGCGCGGCATCGCCACGCGCATGAGCGAGCGTCATCCGCGCGAGTTGGAACCCTTGACCGAAAGCATCAACGCCTTCATCGAGAGCGAGCGCGAAAATCTGGAGCGCCAGCGCAACATCCTCGCCGACCTCGCGCACAGCCTGAAGACCCCGCTGGCGGTGCTGCGCACGCGTCTGGACAGCGGCGCCGGCGACGCCGAACTACGCACCGAGCTGAGCGAGCAGTTGCGCCGGATGAACGATCTGGTCGGCTACCAGCTCAGCCGCGCCGCTTCCGGCGGGCACAAGCTGTTCGCGGCGCCGCTGGCGATCGAACCCAACGCCGAGGAGATCGTGCGCGGGCTGGAGAAGGTGTACGCGGCCAAGGGCGTGTTCTGCGAATTCGAGATCGAAGCCGATGCGCGTTTCTACGGCGAGAAGGGCGATCTGCAGGAACTGCTCGGCAATCTGCTGGAGAACGCGTTCAAGTGGGCGCGTTCGCGGGTGCTGCTGACGGTGCGCATCGGCGCCTCCGCGACCAACCGCCGGCCGGGCCTGGTGCTGATGGTCGAGGACGACGGCCCCGGCATCCCCGAGGAGAAGATCGCACTGGTGCTGCAGCGCGGCGTGCGCGGCGACGAACGCGTGCAGGGCCACGGCATCGGTCTGGCGATCGTGCAGGACATCGTGCGCAGCTATCGCGGTGAGCTGCAGGTCGGGCATTCCGAGGAACTGGGCGGAGCGCGCTTCGCGGTGACCCTGCCGCCGGGGCTGTAGGCCGCGCCTCGGCGCGAGATTTCGGCATCGCACATCGCACCGCACGATGATCGGAACGGCTCGCGTGGAAACGGCTTGCGGACGCTCGGATCCGCATTCGCCGCGCTGGAAACAACGCGATGTCTCGCCGAGGCGCGACCTATGCCCGGCGATCGAACGGACTCGGGCCGTACAGGCGTTCGAGATGTGTCGCCACGACCGGCAACTCGCGGCGCAGCAGCGCCGGCGCGCTGAAGTGGTATTCGCTGCACACCGCGAAGAATTCCTCCGGCGCCTCCGCGGCGTAGGCGTCGATCGCGGTCTCGCGGCCGGCGTCGACGGTGTCGACGAAGGCGTCGTAGGCGCGCTGGAAATCGTGCGCCCATTGCCGCTGCCAGTCGCGCGGCAGCGGCGGCGTGCCGTCGAGCGCGCCGTCGAGCGCGTCGAGCTTGTGCGCCATTTCGTGGACCGCGACGCAGAACCCGGCGTCGGGCTCGGCCAGATCGGCTTCGATGTCGGCCCAGGACAGGATCAGCGGGCCGCTCTCCCAGGTTTCGCCGATCAGATCGTCTTCCCACTGATGCAGCACACCGGCGGCGTCGACGTGTTCGCGATGCGCGCGGAAGGCCTCGGGATAGACGATCAGCTCGGACCAGCCGTGCAGGCCCTCGGCGCCGAATTCCAGCAGCGGCAGACAGCAGACCGTGGCGAGCACTGCCCGGCGTTCGTCGTCGAGAGTCAGTTCGCCGACCGGGCTGATCGTCTTCTGCTGCAGGAAGCGGGCGGCAAGTGCGGCCAGACGCGTCTCGCGGTCGGGGTCGAGCGCGGCGACCCAGGGGACGGCCATGCGGACGCGCTGCCAGAGGGCAGGGTCGAGGGTGGGATCGGGTCGGGCGAAAAGCCCGCGGAGCCAGCGCAAGGGAAGATCGGATCGATCAGGCGTTCGGGCAGGGGTCCCGGGCAAGACCCGGACGGTGGCTCAGCGGATCATGCCCGGCAGGAAACGGTGCCAACGCGGCCCGCGGGCCGGTGCCGAACCGTTGCCGCGGGCTGCGGGGCGGGCCTTGTTCTGGGCCGGCGCGGTGCCGGGCTTGGCGGCGGCCGGTTTGGCCTGCTGGGCGGCGCCGGCCTGGTCCGGATCGACCGCTGCGGCCACGTCGGGGCACTCGTCGGCGGGATCCGAGTTCAGCATGCCGGTGCGGGCAGCCGCGGGAAGGCTGAGCGAAAGCCCGATCAGGGCGATCGCGAACACGGCGGACGGAGCGAGACGGGCGCGGCGCATGGCGGCTTCCAAGAAGGGGTTTCCCGAGCAAGAGCGCGACTATAGCGCGAATGTGACTGCCGAAATACGACCGCTGGATGAACGGCAGCTTGCTGCGGCGCAGCATCCGCCACCCCCGGACTTGCGGCAGACTCGCGCCGTGAACGCTCCGAATCCCATTGCCTCCGATGCTGCGCAGGCGGATGCCGCCGCAGCCGACCCCGCCCGCGGCGCTGCCGCGACCGTCACCGCCGCGACCCTGCGCCGGGCGCTGATCGCCGGCGCGCGCCGGGTGATCGCCGCTCGCGACGGCCTCAACCGGATCAACGTCTTCCCGGTCGCCGACGGCGACACCGGCAACAACCTCGCCTTCACCCTCGGCAGTGTGCTCAACGGCGCGCTGAGCCGGCGCAGCCGCCACATCGGCGAGCTGCTGCGCCGGATCGGCGACGACGCGATCGACGGCGCCCGCGGCAATTCCGGCGCGATCCTCGCCCAGTTCCTGCACGGCGTGGCCGAACACGCCCGCGCGCAGCCGGCGCTGGACGCGCAGACGCTGGCCGCAGCGGTGCGCCACGGCGCCGACAGTGCGCGCAGTGCGCTGGCGCATCCGGTCGAGGGCACGATCCTCAGCGTGATCGACAGCTTCGCCGAGGCGATGGAGGAGTCCGCGGCGCAATTGCGCGAGGACCCGCGCGGCAGCTTCGCCCGCGCGCTCGACCGCGCCCGCGGCGCGCTGGCGCGCACGCCGCAGCAGATGGCGCTGCTGCAGAAGGCGGGCGTGGTCGATGCCGGCGCCCAGGGATTCGTCGACCTGCTCGAAGGCATCGCCGAATTCGTCGAAGGCGGCCCGCGGGCGCTTCGCATGCGCGCGCCCGCGGCGGCGGCCAACGATGCAGCCGGCGAGGACCCGGACGCGCACGCGCATCCGGCGCACGACGCGGTCGATCCGCAGCGCCGCTGGTGCACCGAATGCCTGCTGCTGCTCGACGGCGACAGCGGGAGGCGGATCGAGCGCGACGCCGTGCGCGAGGCGTTGGAGGCGATCGCGGCCGATTCGATCGTGCTCGCCGGCGGCGGCACCCGGATGCGCGTACACGCCCACGTCGGCGCGCCGCAGCAGTTGTTCGACGCCTGCGCCGCGTTCGCCGCGGTCGAGGGGATGAAGGCCGACGACATGCTGCTGCAGTCGCGCAGCATCGATCGCGCGCAGCGGGTGGCGGTGGTCACCGACAGCGCAGCGGACCTGCCCGAGGCGATCGCCGAAACCCATGCGGTGCACGTGGTGCCCGTGCGCGTGAATCTGGACGGCCGCGACTATCTGGACAAACTCGGGCTGAGCACCGGCGAGTTCTATCGGCGGATGGCCGCCTCGCAACAGTTGCCGCGCACCAGCCAGCCGCCGCCGGGAGATTTCCGGCGCAGTTTCGATTTTCTGGTCGCGCATCATCCGGCGGTGATCTACGTCGGCCTGTCGCGCGCGATCTCGGGCACGCTGCAGTCGGCCGAGCACGCCGCGGCGCGCGGCGATGCCGCGAAGGTGCGGGTGTTCGACAGCGTCAACGCCGCCGGCGGACAGGCGCTGCTGGCGTGGCGCGCGGCCGAGCTGGCCGAGGCCGGAGAAGACGCAGACGCGATCCTGCGCGAACTGGAGGCGCTGCGCCCGCGCACCCTGACCTGGGCGATGGCGCGCGACATTTCCCATGCGGTGCGCGGCGGTCGCATTCCGGCCTGGGCCGAGCCGGCGGTGCGCTTCACCGGGCTGACGCCGGTGGCGCAGGTGAAGCCCGACGGCCGCCTCGGCATCGCCGGTGGCCTGATCGCGAAGACGAAGGCGCCGGAAGCCTTCGCCGCCTATGTCGCGAAGCGGGTGCGGCGCAGGCTGGGCACGGACACCCCACTGCGCGCGATCGTCGGCCATTGCGATGCGCTCGCCGATGGCGAACGCCTGCTGGCTGCACTGCGGGCACGGCTGCGGATCGTCGACGCGCATCTGGTCGAGACCGGGCCGGCAATCGGGGCGCATGCGGGGCGCGGGACGCTGGTCGCCTCGCTCCAGCCGGCGCCGGAGTGAGCGCGGGATGCGCGCGCTCGCGGTCTTCCTGATCGGTCTGGCGCTCGGGCCCCTCAGTTGGCTGGCGGCCCAGGCGGTCTCCGGCACGTTCGAACCCTTCGACGACGGCATCGGGTTCCTCGTCTGTCAGGTCGTGCTGTCGATCGCGCTGTTCGTCGTCGGCCTGCGCACGGGCGTGCTGCGTGCACTGCTGTGTCTGGTCGGTGTATGGGTCGGCATGAATGCCTACGGTTATCTCGCCGGCAGCAGCGAAATGCGGGCGTGGATCGTGCTGTTGATGTTCTCGTCGCTGAGCCTGCTGGCGTTTCCGCTGGCCGCCGGTGTGCTCGGCGGGGCAGTGCGTGCGCTGCGGGCGCGGCGGACGGCCGCTGCGCTCCCGCCCGGACGATGAGCCGACGATAATCCGCCGACGAGCGCAACGACGGACGACGCATGGGCTGGGCGAGCGGGCATATCGAACGACTGCAACGCGGCGAGACCGTCTCGTTCCGCCCGCGCGGCGGTTCGATGACCGGGCGGATCGAATCCGGTCAGATGTGCACGGTCGAACCGGTGAGCGATATCGGCGCACTGCGGGTCGACGACATCGTGCTGTGCAAGGTCAAGGGCGCGGAGTATCTGCATCTGATCAAGGCGATCCAGGGCGCGCGCTTCCAGATCGGCAACAACCGCGGCTACATCAACGGCTGGATCGGGCCGAACGCGATTTTCGGGCGCTGTATCAAGGTGGAACCGTGAACGAAACGCTCCAGCTCGTCCTGTTGGTGCTCGGCGGCTACCTGCTCGGCTCGCTCTCCGGCAGCCTGCTGCTGGGGAAATTGCGCGGCGTGGATATCCGCACCCAGGGCAGCGGCAATGCCGGCGGGACCAATGCGTTCCGCACCCAGGGCGCGAAGTTCGCGCTGGCGGTGGTGGTCATCGACATCGGCAAGGGCGCGCTGGCGGCGTGGCTGGGGCAGCGTTTCGCGCCGTCGGGGACGGCGGACTGGGTCGGCTACGCGGCGGGGTTCGCGGCGGTGCTGGGGCATGTCTGGCCGCTGTGGCACGGGTTCCGCGGCGGCAAGGGCGCGGCGACCGCCGTCGGTGCGGTGCTGGTGCTGTGGCCCGCGGCCGCGGGCGTGCTGTTCGCGGTGTGGGTCGGCACACTGATCCTCAGCGGCTACGTCGGCCTGAGCACGATCCTGGCCGGGCTGTCGCTGGCGGTGATGGCGCTGACGACAGGCGCCGACAAGTCGCGGCTGACGTTCGCGGTCGCGGTCGCGCTGCTGCTGGTGTTCACCCACCGCGCGAATCTGGCGCGGCTGCGCGCCGGCACCGAATCGCGCTTCGACAAGGCGCGGCTGCTGCACCGGCTGCTGCGGCGCGGATGAGCGCGACGACCGACGCCACGACCGCGCTTGATGCAGTCGCGCTTGATGCAGCCGCACTGGATGAAGCCGCGCTGCGCGATGCGCTGCCCGCATCGGCGCGCGCACGCTTTGCCTCGATCGAGGTGCTGGACGAGATCGATTCGACCAACAGCGAGCTGCTGCGCCGGCGCACGCAGGAACGCGGCATCGTCGCGCTGTTCGCGGAGCGCCAGAGCGGCGGACGCGGCCGTCAGGGCCGGACCTGGGCGTCGCCGCCGGGCGCGAATCTGTATCTGTCGCTGGCGCGCGGGTTCGACGGCGCGTTGGCGCGGCTGGGCGGGCTGAGTCTCGCCGTCGGCGTGGCGACGGCCGAAGCCCTGCACGCCCTCGGCGCGACCCATGTCGCACTGAAATGGCCGAACGATCTGGTCGTGGACGACGGCAGCGCCCTGCGCAAACTGGGCGGCATCCTGGTCGAAGCCGGGCTGCAGGACGGCCGGCCGCGGGCGGTGATCGGGCTGGGCCTGAATCTGCGCATGCCGGC
>JBIJAD010000315.1:0-4828 GCA_044345955.1 Lysobacteraceae bacterium | reverse complement strand
ACCAGCCCTGGACCGATCTCGACACCCTGCTCTGCAGCGAAGCGCCACCGCGCGCTGCGGTGGCGATCGCGGTGCTCGCCGCCTTGGCCGATGCGCTGGAGTCCTTCGATGCGCAGGGGCTGGCACCGTTCCTGCCGCGCTTCGCCGCGCTGGACGCGCTGCACGGGGCCGAGGTGATCGCCATCGCAGGCGAGCGGCAGACGCCCGGCACCGCCGAGGGCATCGACGCCGACGGAGCCCTCCGCCTGCGCACCGCCGCGGGCGAGATCGCGCTGCGCGCGGGCGAGGTCAGTCTGCGCAGATCCGCGCCCGGCCGGGCATGATGCGCGGATGCACGCGACCGCCTCCGCCACCTGGCTGTTCGACCTCGGCAACACCCGCCTGAAATACGCGCCGCTGGGCGACGACGGCCGCATCAGGGAAATCACCGCCATCGCCCACGACGGCGATGCGCTGCCCGCGGGCTGGGATGCGGCGCTGCCGCCGCGATTCGAAGCCGCGGCGCTGACCAGCGTGGCCGCGCCGACGCTGCGCGTCGCCCTGCTCGATGCACTGGCTGCGCGCTGCGGACGGATCTCGATCGCGCGCACGCTCGCCCGCTGCGGCGATCTGCGCATCGCCTACCCGCAGCCGGAGCAACTGGGCGCGGACCGCTTCCTGGCGATGCTCGGCGCCCGCGCGCGCGGACGCGGGCCGTGGCTGGTGGTGGGCATCGGCACCGCGATCACGCTGGATCTGATCGACGCCGACGGCCGCCATCGCGGCGGCCGCATCGCACCCTCGCCGGCGCTGATGCGCAACGCGCTGCACGCCCGCGCCGCGCAGTTGCCCGAACACGGCGGCGCCTGCGTCGCCTTCGCCGACAACACCCTCGACGCCCTGCGCAGCGGATGCGATGGCGCCGCGCTGGCGCTGATCGAACGCGCCCTGGCCGATGGTGCAGCGCTGCTCGGCGCGCCGCCCGCGCTGCTGCTGCACGGCGGCGGGGTCGCCGACCTGGCACCGCACCTGCCCGCGGGACATCTGCGCGCCGATGCGCTCGTGTTGGAAGGGCTCGGCGTCTGGGCGAGAATGCCGGAATGACGATGCGTGCGCTGATCGTGCTGCTGGCGGTGCTCAACCTGGGCGTGGCCGCGTGGTGGCTGTTCCGTCCAGAACCCGCGCCGGCCGCAGCCGACGCCGCGCCGTCGGCGGTGGCCCGTCTGCAACTGGCGAGCGAGCGGCCCGACCTGCGTCCCGTACCGGCGCCACAGATCCCCACCCCGGACCCCGCGCCTGGCGACAACACCGCGGCCGAGCTGCCGGCGCCCGAACGCTGCCTGAGGTTCGGCCCGTTCGCCGATGCCGCAGCGCTGGAAGCGGCGCGCGCAGCGCTGGCCCCGCGGGCGCTGCGCCTGCGCTCGCGCGAGGAGCGTGAGGGCGGCGGTCGCGGCTGGCGCGTCTATCTGCCGGCCGCCGCCGACCGCGCGACCGCCGACGCCACCGCCGAACGCCTCCGCGCCAGCGGTTTCAGCGACCTGCTGGTGGTCGCCGACGGCACCGAAGCCAACAGCATCGCCCTGGGCCGCTTCACCAGCGAAGCGCGGGCGCAGGCGCATGCCACCGCGCTGCAGGCCGCCGGCTTCGCCGCCCGCGCCGAGGCCCTGGGCGAAGCGCGGACCACCCGCTGGATCGAGCTGGCCGTGGCCGCCGACACCGACCCCGCGGCCCTGCAGCGCAGCGTCCCGGCCGCCCGGTCGAGCAGGATCGACTGCGCCGGTCTGCGCTGAGCAGGCCACCCCGGCCGCGACACGGCGCCCTGCCAGAGCGCCCTGCTGGAGCGCCCTGCTAGAATCGCGGGCTGATCGCCGGCATAGCTCAGTTGGTAGAGCAACCGCCTTGTAAGCGGTAGGTCGTCCGTTCGAGTCGGACTGTCGGCACCACTCCCCGGGATCCCGAACATGCAGCGCAGCTTTTCCCCCGTGTCCCTGATCGGCGTGCCCACCGACATCGGCGCCGGTCATCTCGGCGCGCGGATGGGGCCGGACGCGCTGCGGATCGCCGGGCTCGGCAGCGCGCTGGCCGCGCGCGGGGTCGACGTGATCGACCGCGGAAATCTCGCCGGCCCGGCCAATCCCTGGCAGCCGCCGGTGGACGGCTACCGACATCTCGACGCGGTCGTGGCCTGGAACCGCGCCCTGATGGACGCGGTCGAGGCCGAACTGCAGGCGGGGCGGCTGCCGATCGTGCTCGGCGGCGATCACTGCCTCGGCGTCGGCTCGATCACCGCAGTCGCCCGCCACTGCCGCGCCACCGGCAGGAAGCTGCGCATCCTCTGGCTGGACGCGCACGCCGACTTCAACACCCACGAGGTCACGCCCTCGGGCAACCTGCATGGCATGCCGGTGGCCTGTCTCTGCGGCCTCGGCCCCGAGCCGCTGGTGCGCCTCGGCGGCGACGCCCCGGCGATCCGCCCCGACCAGATCCGCCAGATCGGCATCCGCTCGGTCGATCAGGGCGAGAAGCGGCTGGTGAAGGATTACGGCCTCGACATCTACGACATGCGCTACATCGACGAAGTCGGCATGAAGCGGGCGATGGAAGAGGCGCTGGAAGACCTGGACGAGGACACCCACCTGCACGTCAGCTTCGATGTCGACTTCCTCGACCCGAGCATCGCCCCCGGCGTCGGCACCACCGTCCCCGGCGGCCCCAACTACCGCGAAGCGCAGTTGGTGATGGAAATGATCGCCGACACCGGCCGCATGGGCTCGCTGGACATCGTCGAACTCAACCCCGCGCTCGACAGCCGCAACACCACCGCCGAAATCGCGGTGGACCTGGTGGAAAGCCTGTTCGGCAAATCGACGTTGATGCGGGATTGAGATTGCAGGCCCGCGGCACATGTTCCACGTCGACATGCCGATGCGCCTGCGCGACCTGTGGTTCCTCCTGTTCGGACAGAAGCGGTGCCCCGCCTGCGCGATGCCGCTGGAACGGATGACGAAGACCCGCGACGAAGGCTTCGGCTGGCATCGCACCGGCAACGACTTCGAATACGCCCACGGCACCCGCGTCGAATTCGAATACGAATGCCGTCAATGCCGGAAGTGGTATCGGCTGCCGGAGCTGGTGGACCTCCGGAAAGGGAAAAAAGCGCGATGAGCGAAACCGCCTTCGGCGTCTGCACCGACATCGACATCGGCGCGATGCAACCGGTCGTCGATCACGCGCCGGTGCTTCGCAGGGCATTGCGCCGCCCGATCGAGGCGATTTGGACGCCGGCGCAGCCGCTGATCGCGTGCGAGGAAGACCACGCACTGCTGTCGGCGATGCGCACCGCGTTCTACCAGCATCTGCCGCTGCGGCTGTCGCCCGATGCGATCTGGCTGACCCTGGCGCGCGGATTCGCGCTGCACGTCAACCTGCACGCCGAGTCGCTGCGCCATCGCTTCGTCCAGCACGAAGGCAAGAAGAGACTGGTGGTCCGGCGCGACGATTTCCTGCCGGGCGCGGCCAATCCCTGGCCCGAGGCGTTCTCCGCGTTCGCCGGCCTGATCGCCGGGAACACCGGCGGCGTCTCGTCGCTGCTCGAAGCGGACTTCAGCACCAGCGGACCTCTCGAACGCGCGGTGTCGCATCTGATGGCGATGGAGACGTTCCAGGCCTACTTCGAGTACGTGATGATGTGCGGCTGCGGCATCCCGCGCGTGATCCTGACCGGCACCGCGCACGACTGGCGACGGCTGCGCCAGAAAGCGACGGCCTTCGCCGACTACGGACTGGAGACGTGGATCGCGGCGCTGGATCCGGTGCTGGCGCAGTTCGAGCGCGCGATGCGTGGCGAGATCGACGGCGATTTCTGGCGCTCGATGTTCCGCTACCGCAGCGGCTCGGGGCCGGCGATGATGACCGGCTGGGCGAACGTACTGTTTCCGTACGTCAAGAATCTGCGCGATCCCGAAGAACGACTGATGCCCAACCCCTATCTCGGCGACTGGCGCGCGCGCTTCGAGATCGGCGAGCGCCAGGAGGGCAACCAGTGGTTCCTCGCGCCGCAGGGCAGCGCGATCGGCGCGTTCCCCGCCTGCGCCACCTCGGTGCCGCTGAAGGTGTTCTGGGGCGAACGCGAATGCGACATGCTGCTGGTCGGCGGCCTGCTCGGCGTCTCGCAGCGCGAGTCGGATCGCGCCGTCTCCGCCGAATGCGGCTGGATCGTGGCCTACGCGGAACCTGTCGATGAGGACGACACCAGCGGCGAACCCGCGGCCTGAACCGACGCGGCATGGCAACGGCCGCCGCCGTCCTGCGCATCTGCTATTTTGCGTTTCCACGATCCGCAGCCGGCGATCCGCCCGCGCGCCGTCCACACCCTCCGGAGCCGACCATGAGCATCCTGAACTTCATCAAGGGCGAGCTGCTCGAGATCATCGAGTGGACCGACGACTCCCGCGACACCCTGTCGTACCGGTTCCCGGACGACGACAGGGAAATCAAGAACGGCGCGCAGCTCATCGTGCGCGAGTCGCAGCAGGTGCAGTTCGTCGCCGCCGGCAGCTACGCCGATCTGTTCGGCCCGGGCAAGCACACGCTGAGCACCGAGAACATCCCGATCCTGTCGACGATCCTCGGCTGGAAGTACGGCTTCGACTCGCCGTTCAAGTGCGACGTGTACTTCATCAACACCCGCCTGTTCACCGGCAACAAGTGGGGCACATCCAACCCGGTGATGATGCGCGACAAGGATTTCGGCGTGGTCCGCCTGCGCGCGTTCGGCACCTACGATTTCCGGATCGTCGATCCGGCGAAGTTCCTGAAGGAAGTCGCCGGCACCGACCAGAATTTCCGC
>JBIJAD010000294.1:0-5128 GCA_044345955.1 Lysobacteraceae bacterium | reverse complement strand
ATGGCCAAGTGGTGCCTCGCGCATCACCGCGAGAACTTCCTCTACACGCACTTCGAGGAGATCTGCGAGATCATGAAGGCCTACGACGTGGCCTTCTCGCTCGGCGACGGCCTGCGCCCGGGCTGCATCGCCGACGCCAACGACGCCGCGCAGTTCGGCGAACTCGAAGCGCTCGGCGAGCTGACGAAGATCGCCTGGAAGCACGATGTCCAGACCATGATCGAAGGCCCCGGCCATGTGCCGATGCAGTTGATCAAGGAGAACATGGACAAACAACTGCGCGAATGCGGCGAGGCGCCGTTCTACACCCTGGGCCCGCTGACCACCGACATCGCGCCCGGCTACGACCACATCACCAGCGCGATCGGCGCGGCCATGATCGGCTGGTACGGCACCGCGATGCTGTGCTACGTCACGCCGAAGGAGCACCTGGGCCTGCCCAACCGCGAGGACGTGCGCGACGGCATCATGGCCTACAAGATCGCCGCCCACGCCGCCGATCTCGCCAAGGGCCATCCGGGCGCGCAGGTGCGCGACAACGCGCTGTCCAAGGCGCGCTTCGAGTTCCGCTGGGAAGACCAGTTCCACCTCGGCCTCGACCCGGAGAAGGCCAAGGACTTCCACGACGAGACCCTGCCCAAGGACGCGCACAAGCTCGCCCATTTCTGCAGCATGTGCGGCCCGCACTTCTGCTCGATGAAGATCACCCAGGACGTGCGCGACTACGCGGCAGAGAAGGGCGTGGACGAAGTCGCCGCGCTGGAGGCCGGCATGGCCGAAAAGTCGCAGGAATTCCTCGCCCAGGGCGCCCAGGTCTACCACCGGGAGTAGGCGCATGGATATCGGCATCGTGGGACGCCATGCGCATCTGCTCGCGACGGCGATGGAGACCGCCGCGCGCGTCGGCCACGCCGCCAGGGGCACGCTGGAGGACGACGATGCGATCGCCTGGATGCGCGAGGGCGCGATCCAGGCCCTGGTGATCGGAGGCGGCATCGAGCCGCCCGCGCGGCGGGCGCTGCTGGACGCCTGTGCGGCCTACGGCGTCCGTCCGATCGAAATCTTCGGTCCGTCGATGCTTGAGGGCGCGCTTCAATCGCTGCTTCGGTAGAGCGGCCTTCAGGCCGCATCGCTTTCCCCATTGTCGGGAGCGAGCAAGAACCCTGCGGCCGAGGCCGGGCGCAGGCCCGCGAGCGGGCCTGCGGCGTGTGCCGGCCGGGTCAGAGCCCGAGTTCTGCGACGAAGCGGTCGAAACTCTCCGCCATCGGCACCCATCGGTTGCCGACGCCGCCTTCCGACCATTTCAGCCGGATGACGCAAGGCGTTTCGATCGACGGCCGGTAGTCGAGCAGGATCGGCGCATCGCTGCCCAAGCCGAAATCGGCGATCTCGACGGCCAGATCGAAGTCGATGCCGTCCGGCGCCGATTCCGGCATCGTCCAGAACATGTTGTGCCGGCTCAGCGCGCGAATGCCGTGAAACGGCGGTGGCAACAGGTAGATCCGTTCTTCCTCCGCAGCGAGCGCGCGGACGCGTTCGGCGGATGTACGCGGTGCGAGATTCTGCGCGATGGCCTCACGCTCGTCGCGCGGCCATCTCCCCTCGGCGAGCATCGAGGCCAGAAGACGCGGCAACGGCAGATGCCCGACGAACATCGGCCCTCATTCGACGATGCCGAACTTCAGCCCCGCCTTCGCCTGCAGCCGCTCGATCAGGGTCGTCCCCATCGCCGCCGCCGGTGTCCAGACGCCGCCGGGTGTGCGCTCGCGGTCGATGTCGCGAGCCAGGCAGATCGCGGCTTCGGCGATCATCTTGCTGGTCGAGCCGTAGCCGGGGTCGCGGTCGCCGGTGACGCGCGCGGTCAGCTTGCGGCCGTCGGCGGTTTCGCCGAAGAACAGCAGTTCGTAGCGGCCTTTTTCGCGCTGTTCCTTGTTCGGGCCTTCGCCGGGCTTGGGCAGGGCGAAGCGGCGGAGGAGGGCGCGGGTCGGGGCGAGGGCGAGCAGCAGATTCTGCAGATTCGTCTGCCGTTCCATCTTTTTCGCGCGCTTGCGTCCGACGTCGCCGTCGCTGGTCAACATGCGTTCGCTGTAGACGAAGTCCTTGCCCCAGGGATGGCCGAGCAGGGCGTGGCTGCGGTGCACGTTCTTGGTGTTGATCGTCGCCATCACGAACGGCGCGGTCCAGCTTTTGGCGAGATCGTCGTATCCGGCGATGTGATCGTCCGGCTGGCGCGGGCCCTTGAAGCCCGGGGTGAGCGCGAACGGATCGACCAGCGTGCGTTTCAGGGTCGGATCGCGGCCCATCGCCTCGATCGTGGCCAGCGCGCTGGCGACGGTGCCGCCGGAGAACGTGCCCTTCATCGTCTTCACCCGGCCGTGCACGCGGACCAGTGGCGCGCCGAGGCGTTCCTGCGCGGCCTGCTGCGCGTAGAGCACGCCAAGATCGAAGGGAATCGAATCGAAGCCGCAGGAGAACACGATCCGCGCACCGCTGCTGCGGGCGCCGTCCTGCAGTTGCGGGATCATCTTCGCCATCCAGCCCGGTTCGCCGCAGAGGTCGACATAGTCGGTACCGGCGGCGGCGCAGGCGCGGATCAGCGGTTCGCCGTACTGCTGGTAGGGCCCGACCGTGGTCAGCACGACCCTGGCCTGTTTCACCAGATCGGCCAGCGCGCCGGCGTCGGCGGCGTCCGCCGCCAGCAGCGGCAGTTCCGGGCCGATGCCCAGCGCGTCGCGCAGTTCGGCGAGCCGCGCCGCGCTGCGCCCGGCGATGGCCCAGCGCAGCTCGCGACCGACGCCATAGGCGCCGTGCAGATATTCCACCACCAGCCGCCCGGTGAACCCGGTGGCGCCGAACACGATCACGTCGAAGGGTCTGTCCATGCCCCGCATCTTCGCATGGAAGCCGCGGCCGCGGGGCGCGCCGCAGGACGCCGACGGAGCCTGCCGTCGCGGATACACTCTGGACTGCGCTCGCCCCTACGAGGACATCCGTGCCCAATCCGCTCTACGACCGTCTGTTCGCACCGCTCGCGCAGCGCCCCGGCGCCTTCCTGATGCGTGCCGAGGATGGCGCCGACGACAGCGTCATCGATGGCCCCGAATTTCTCGCCATGATCCACCGTGCGGCCGCCGCGCTGCGCGCATGCGGCGTGGCGCCCGGCGATCGCGTCGCGGTGCAGGTCGCGAAGACACCGGAAGCGCTCGCGTTGTACGGGGCGACGGTCGCCGCCGGCGCGGTGTTCCTGCCGCTCAACACGGCCTACACCGCGACGGAAGTCGCGATGTTCGTCGCCGATGCGCAGCCGCGGCTGCTGCTGTGCGACCCGGCGAAGGCGGGCCCGCTGTCCGCGATCGCCGAAGCGCACGGCACGCAGTTGCGGACGCTGGATGCGGAAGGTCGCGGCGATTTCCGCGACCTGTGCGATGCGCAGACGGACACCGCCGTCGTCGCCGAACGCAGCACCGACGATCTGGCCGCGCTGCTCTACACCTCCGGCACCACCGGCCGCGCCAAGGGCGCGATGCTCACGCACGCCAACCTGCTGTCAAACGCCGAAACCCTGGCGCAGGCCTGGCGCTTCGGTCCCGACGATGTGCTGCTGCACGCGCTGCCGATCTTCCACACCCACGGATTGTTCGTCGCCTGCAACGTGTCGCTGATCGCCGGAGCGTCGATGATCTTCCTGCCCGGTTTCGACCTCGAAGCGATCCTGCGTCTGCTGCCGCGCGCGACCGTGCTGATGGGGGTGCCCACGTTCTACACGCGGTTGCTCGAAGACGCCCGCTTCGATCGCGCGCTCGTCGCGCACATGCGCCTGTTCGTCTCCGGTTCGGCGCCGCTGCTGGCCGAAACGCACACTGCGTTCGAGGCCCGCACCGGGCACCGCATCCTCGAACGCTACGGCATGACCGAAACCAACATGAACACTTCCAACCCCTACGACGGCGAGCGCCGCCCGGGCAGCGTCGGCCCCGCGTTGCCGGGCGTGGAAGTGCGCGTGACCGACCCGCAGACCGGTGCGCCGCTGAGAGCCGGCGAGACCGGGATGGTCGAGGTACGCGGCCCCAACGTGTTCAAGGGCTACTGGAACCTGCCAGAGAAGACCCGCGAGGAATTCCGCGACGACGGGTTCTTCATCACCGGCGATCTCGGCGTGCTCGCCGCGGACGGCTATCTCAACCTCGTCGGCCGGCAGAAGGACCTGGTCATCACCGGCGGCTTCAACGTGTATCCGAAGGAAGTCGAACTGCTGCTGGACGAGATGCCCGGCGTGCTCGAATCCGCGGTGATCGGCGTCCCGCACCCGGACTTCGGCGAAGCCGTGTTCGCGGTACTGGTGCCGCAGCCGGGCGCGAGCATCGACCTCGCCGCGATCGACGCGGTTCTCCGCGAGCGCCTCGCGCGCTACAAGCAGCCGAAAGCGCTGGAAATCGTCACCGAACTGCCGCGCAACACCATGGGCAAGGTGCAGAAGAACGTGCTGCGGGAGCGGTTTGCTGCGAGGTTCAGGTAGCGGGGCCCTCCGCCCTGCTTCAAGACGTCGGGTGATCGAACCACTCCAGCCGTCGGCGCAGTCGACGGATCATCGCATCGCGTCCGGGATTCGGGCCCTTGGCCTCGAGACGCTCGATCTCGCGACTGAGCGCGATGCGCTCGTGATTTCGATCGAGGTACGCCGACATCGCCTGCGCGGTACGTTCGTGCGACAGTTGTTCGTGCAACTGCGACCACTCGCGTCGCTTGCGCTTGGGCGGCACCCGGATCCGGTAGCCCAGGTATGCGCATAGGCGGCCGCAGTTCGGGCAGGGCACATCGCCGGCGTACTGCGTGTTGCGACGCACGGCATTGCGACATTCGAAACAGACCCAGGCGGCAGCACCCATCCCCCCCTCACGCCCTCAGCCAGCACAGCATCTGCGGATAACGCACCGTCAGCGGCTCCGGCGAAAACCCCGGCGCGGCGGTCATGCCGATCGCGCACAGGCCCTGCAGACCGGGATAGACGCCGAAGGCGTACATCTGCAGCAGATCGGCGGATTTGCGGTTGTAACCGCCCTCGTGGATCAGCACCTGCGGCGGCAGACCGAGCGCGACGCAGGCCGCCCAGGCCCAGGCCATCGCCTCG
>JBIJAD010000295.1:0-5128 GCA_044345955.1 Lysobacteraceae bacterium | reverse complement strand
CCTTCGGCCCCTTCTTGATGTCGACGCCTTCGGGATTGTTCGAACCGACCTCGTGCAGCGCGCCCAGGTGCAGGACGACCAGCAGCAGCAGGACCAGCGGCAGCGCGATCACGTGCAGGGCGAAGAAGCGGTTGAGGGTGGCGTCGCTGGGCAGGTAGTCGCCCATGATCCATTCGGTCAGGCCGTTGCCGATCACCGGGATCGCGCCGAACAGCGAGATGATGACCTTCGCGCCCCAGAACGACATCTGGCCCCAGGGCAGCACGTAGCCGAGGAAGGCTTCGGCCATCAGCACCAGGTAGATCAGCATGCCGAGGATCCACACCAGTTCGCGCGGCTTGCGATACGAGCCGTACATCAGGCCGCGGAACATGTGCAGGTAGACGACGATGAAGAACAGCGACGCGCCGGTGCTGTGCATGTAGCGGATGATCCAGCCGCCGTCGACGTCGCGCATGATGTATTCGACCGAGGCGAAGGCTTCCGCGGCGGTCGGCTTGAAGTGCATCGTCAGGAAGATGCCGGTGACGATCTGGTTGACCAGCACCAGCAGGGCCAGCGAGCCGAAGTAGTACCAGAGGTTGAAGTTCTTCGGCGCGTAGTACTCGGTCATGTGCTTGCGGTACGCCGGCATCATGCCGGGCGCGCGCTCGTTGACCCAGTCCATCACGTTATTGGCGGTACGCACGAGGATGTTCGCCATCGCTTACGCCCCCTGCGGATCGACACCGATGACGATGGTGTTGTCGTCGGCGAAGTGGTGCGGCGGCACCGGAAGATTGGTCGGCGCGGGCACGCCGTCGTAGACGCGGCCGGCGAGATCGAACTTGGACTTGTGGCAGGGGCAGAAGAAGCCGCCGCGCCATTCCGGGTCGAAGGGTTCGGGCCGGATTTCGGCCTTCATCTGCGGCGAGCAGCCCAGGTGGGTGCACAGGCCGACCAGCACCGAGATCTCGGGCTTGATCGAGCGGGTGGCGTTGGCCGCGTATTCCGGCTGCTGGTCGGGGTTCTCCGACTTCGGATCGCTCAGACGATCGTCGTGATCGCCGAGGACCTCGAGCATCGCCTTGGAGCGTTTGACGATCCAGATCGGCTGGCCGCGCCACTCCAGGGTCATGAGCTGACCTTCCTGCAGGCCGCTGATGTCCGCGATCACCGGCGCACCGGCCAGTTTGGCGCGGGCACTGGGGAACCAGGACTGGATGAAGGGAACCGCGGCGCCCGCCACGCCGACGGCACCCACCACTGCGGTGGATGCGGTCAGGAAGCGGCGACGACCCGCGTCGACCGGTTGCGCGCCGCCACCGTTCTGGTGGTCCGACCCGCCTACGACTTTTGTTGCCATCCGGCACTCCGCAAAGCGTTGGGATACTCGAGATGCGCGCCGCCCCGTCTCCGAAGCCGGCCCGCAAAGACGCCAAAGTGTAACGGAACGCTGAATCGGCCGACAATGTTTGCCGCACCGGCCGCCTCCCGGGGCGGCGGCGGGGACCTGCCGGAGCCCCGGCCCGGCGCGGCTCAGCCGCTGCCGCCGAGGACCCCGCGATAGCGCTCGGCGAGTACCCGGACCCGTTCGACGTAGCGCCGGGTCTCGTTGTAGGGCGGCACGCCGCGATGGCGATCGACTGCGCCTTCGCCCGCGTTGTAGCCGGCGGCGGCCAGGGTCAGGTCGCCGTTGTAGCGCTTGAGCAGCCAGGCCAGGTATTCGACCCCGCCGCGGATGTTCTGCGCCGGATCGAAGGAATTGCTGACCCCGAAGCGGCGGGCGGTGGCCGGCATCAACTGCATCAGGCCCTGGGCGCCGACCCGCGAGATCGCGTTCGGATTGAACGAGGACTCGGCGTGGATGATCGCACGCACCACCGCCTCGTCGACCCCGTGCTGCGCGGCGGCGGCGCGGATCTCGGCGGCGTAGGCGGCGGTATTCAGGCGAAGGGTGCCGAAGTTGACGCCCGGCAGCGGGGCGCAGGCGTAGCAGGTTTCGAGGAAGCTGTAGCGGATGGTCCGCATCGCGGTCGCGCCGGCGACCCCGCGCGGGGGCTTGCTGGTGTAGTGGCGGACGCCGTCCTTGATATAGGAATAGACCTGCCCCTCGACCCGGCGAGTGATCGCCGGACGCGGCGCCGCGGACGCGGGTGCTGAGGTCGTGGCGGCGGCCGGCACGACCGTGGCCGGTGTCGCCGACGTGCCGACCGGCATTGCGGCTGAGGGCATTGCGCCGACGGGGGCCGCCGGCTCGCTGGCCGCGCGGCTGACGGTGGCTGGCGGCTGTGCGCCACGCGAGGCGGCCGGCGACGGCGTGTAACTGCTGACCACCGTGCACTTCGCGCCCTTGACCCGCTTGCTGGCGTAGGTGCGGGTACCGTCCGGGCTGTCGCAGCGGTAGACCGTGCCGGCGAACGCGGCGGGGGTCGCCAGCGCAGTCGCCAGCAACAGGCCGATACCGAGGAGGGTCGGGCTACGGGTCATGGCGCAGGAGTGTCCCCGGATTCGAAAGGTTTGCCAAGTCCTTGATCGGCAAACGCCGTCACGGGTCCGGACGGGCCATCCGCCGCGACGGGACGCAGATCGGGTTCGCGGGTACACTGCGCGCCCTGCCCATCCAGTCCCACTTCCCCAGTCCGGCCCGGATTCACCGCCGCGCCCCGGAGACCCGCATGACCGACACCCTCGCCCCCGGCGCTGCCGCGCCCACCGCTGCCGGCGATTCGCCGCGCAAGCTCTACATCCAGACCCACGGCTGCCAGATGAACGAGTACGACTCGGCGAAGATGGCCGAGGTGCTGGGCGCCGAAGAAGGCATGGTGATGACGGAGAACGCCGAAGAAGCCGACGTGATCCTGATCAATACCTGCTCGATTCGCGAAAAAGCGCAGGAGAAGGTGTTCAGCCAGCTCGGCCGGTGGCGCACGCTCAAGGGCCAGGATCGCCCGGTGGTGATCGGCGTCGGCGGCTGCGTCGCCAGCCAGGAGGGCGAGGCGATCATCAAGCGCGCGCCGTTCGTGGACCTGGTGTTCGGCCCGCAGACCCTGCATCGCCTGCCCGAACTGCTGCGCGCCCGGCGCGAGACCGGCCGGCCCCAGGTCGACATCAGTTTCCCGGAGATCGAGAAGTTCGACCGCCTGCCCGAACCGCGGGCCGAGGGCCCGACCGCCTTCGTCTCGATCATGGAGGGCTGCTCGAAATACTGCTCGTTCTGCGTGGTCCCCTACACCCGCGGCGAGGAAGTCAGCCGCCCGTTCGAGGACGTGCTGGTCGAGGTCGCCCAACTGGCCGCCCAGGGCGTGCGCGAAGTCACCCTGCTCGGTCAGAACGTCAACGCCTACCGCGGACCTTATGGCGAGAACGAAATCGGCCTGCTGATCCGCGCCGTCGCCGAGATCGAGGGCATCGGCCGCATCCGCTTCACCACCTCGCACCCGCTGGAATTCAGCGACTCGCTGGTCGAGGCCTACCGCGACGTGCCCAAACTCGCGAACTTCCTGCACCTGCCGGTGCAGTCCGGCAGCGACCGCATCCTCTCGGCGATGAAGCGCGGCTACACCGCGCTGGAATTCAAGCAGAAGGTGCGCAAGCTGCGCGCGGTGCGCCCGGACATCTCGATCAGCTCGGATTTCATCGTCGGTTTCCCCGGCGAGACCGATGCCGATTTCGAGAAGACCATGAAGCTGATCGAGGACGTCGGTTTCGACCAGAGCTTCTCCTTCATCTACTCGCGCCGCCCGGGCACTCCGGCCGCGGATCTGGAAGACACGGTCGGCAGCGACGAAAAACATGCCCGCCTCGCCCGCCTGCAGGCGACGATCAACGAGAACGCGAAGCGGATCGCGCAGGCGATGGTCGGCACGGTGCAGACCGTGCTGGTCGAAGGCCCGTCGAAGAAAAACCCGAACGAACTGACCGGCCGCACCGAGAACATGCGCTTCGTGAACTTCCCGGCCCCGGCCGGAGCGCAGTTGGTCGGGCAGTTCGTCGACGTGACCATCACCGAAGCGATGAGCAACTCGCTGCGCGGGCGGTTGAGGGGCTGAGCGCGGGCCGCAGCGCTCAGGCCGCGAGCTCGCGCACGGTCCGCATCAGATTGGCGAACGGCGGCTGCGCCATCAGGAAGCGCTGCCGCTGCCGCGACCAGTTGCGTTCCCAGTGCGCGAGCGAACGCGGCAGATGATCCATGCCCCATTCGCGACGTACCGCCGCCGGCTGCCGCGCCAGCCATTCCAGGCGCGCGTTCATCGCGTACGCGATCTCGTCGACCAGGCCGGCGTTCTCCGCTGCGCCCTCGTCCATCGACCACAGCGGGCCGTGCACGTACCAACGGCTGAGGCTGTCCAGACAGGAGTCCGGCGCGACGTAGAAACTGCCGATGCCGATGTAGGCGTCGAGGGTCACGACCTTGTGGGTGAGCTTGCCGGGCAGGAACAGGGTCTGGCCGGGCCCGACCACCCACCAGCAGGCGCTGGGCAGGCGACAGAACGCACCCAGATCGAAGGCCGCACGGTCGCCGACCGGCTCGCGCTGCACGTCCTCGAGCCCCGCGCGTTGGCCCTCGAAGGTTTCCCAGGCCAGCCACAATTTGCGCCCGGTGAAGCAGTGATTGCTGCCGTCGGGGTCGTCGGAGTGCGAATCGGTGACGTTGCCGCGCGAACTCACCACCAGCGTCATCATTTCCTGCAACTGCATGCGCTCCGACCCGTGCGGCAGCAGGTTGAAGCCCGAAAGCGCGGCGAGATCGATCTCGCGCGCCAGTCGGGTCTCGCGCACGTGCAGGTCGGTGACGCTGACGATCCGGCGCCGCCCGCGCCAGCGCCGGACCAGTTCGACGACCGGAATCCGCCGGCGAACGCCATTGCGGCCGATCTGCACGCTGATCCGTTCGCCCGGCCCGAAGGCGCGGGAGATCATCGCCGCCAGGGCTTCCGGATCGTCGACGGTGCGTTCGCTGTCGCGCACCAGCACCTTGAGGCCGGCCAGCAGCGCCGGGCGGCCTTCGCTCATCGCCTCGAACAGCGCGCCGCGCGAGAACGGCCGCGGCATCACCCGGCGCGCGGCGAGCCGGCGCAACTGCCGCGGCGTGGCCGCGAGGGTGGGATCGAAACGGGCCGCATCGGCCCAGATCCCGGCATCGTCC
>JBIJAD010000293.1:0-5129 GCA_044345955.1 Lysobacteraceae bacterium | reverse complement strand
TTCGATTTCCGGGCAATCCCGCGCACTGCGTTCTGCGCACTCGCGCTCATGGCCTGGTGGTCGCCGGCGGGCGCCCAGGTCCAGCGCAGCTTCCAGAATCTCGGTTTCGAGCAACCCGCGCTGACCGCGTCCAACCCCGCTGCCGGCTGTTTCGTGCAGGTGACCGATGCCCAGGTTCCGGGCTGGACCACCAATCACCCCAGCCAGGCCGGCGGCGGCAACTGCACGTCGCCGACCGCGGTCACCGGCCCCCTGATCGAACTGTGGCGCACCAATTTCAACGGCGTCGTCGCGCGCGAAGGCGTCAATTTCGCCGAACTCAACGCCGAGGCCGTCAGCCGGATGTCGCAGACCGTGTGCATGGTCAACGGCGAGCAGGTGACCTGGCGTCTGAGCCACCGCGCGCGTCAGGGCACCGACGTGATGTCCTTCAACATCGACTCCGCGGCCAACCAGATCGTCCGTGTCTCCACCACCACCGCCGGCGTCGGCAGCGTGATCGCCGGTTCCTGTGGCGGCGGTTCGGTCGGCAGTGCGACCTGCAACGCGCCGACCACCGTGAACACCTGGGCCGATTACACCGGCGGCTTCACCTGGAATGGCGTGTCCGGCCTGCGCAGTCTCGGTTTCGAGGCGATCAGCACCGGCTCGGGCAGCAACACCGTCGGCAATTTCCTCGACAACATCCAGGTCACGCTCACGCCCTACGTGCAGTTCGCCGCGGCCTCCGGCAGCGCCTCCGAGAACGGCGGGACGCTGCCGCGCGTGGTGGTCACCGGCAATCTCGCCGCGCCGCTGACGGTGCTGCTGCAGATCGACAACGGCAGCAGCACGGCAGTGCTCGGCACCGACTTCACGACCCCGGGCGGCGGCGTCAACTTCAGCATGACCATCCCCGCCGGCAATTACGACGGCACCGTGTCGTTCGATACCGGGATCGTGCTGATCAACGACACGGTCATCGAGAACAACGAGACCATCGCCGTGCGTTTCCGCGCGAATCCGTCCACTTACACCGTCGCCAACACCCAGACCTGCGGGGCGGCGCCGGTCGCCACCGCGACCTTCACCATCCTCGACAACGATGTCGATCTGCGCGCGACCAAGAGCGTGATCGGCAGCGCCACCCCGCCGGGCGGCGGCAACGCGCAGTTCAGCGTGAGTTTCCGCAACCACACCGCGCGGCCGACGGTCGGCGATCCCACCGCGCACGACGCCGGCGCGGTCGTGGCGGACGCGCTGCCGACCGGTTTCATCGCGTTCTCGTGGACCTGCGCGGCGAGCGGCACGCCTGCGCCGGCCTGTCCCACGGCCTCCGGCACCGGCCCGATCAACAGCAGTGTGGTGCTGCCGGCCGGCAACGCCGCCGCGGGCGGCACGCTCACTTTCACCATCACCGGCACGCTGGCGGCCTCGCAGTGCACGTCGACCACCAACACCGCGACCGTGACCGCGAGCGCGCCGTTCGAGGAAGCCACCTCGGCGCAGTCGGGCTTCACCACGCCGGCGCCCGGCGGCAGCGCCGACAACAGCGCCTCGGCGGCGGTCGATCCGCTCTGCGCCGAACTGTCGATCGCCAAGACCAACACGCCGCTGTCCGGGCCGAACGATCTGCCGGCCGACAGCGTCGTGTCCGGCGTCGCCACCACCTACACGGTCGTGGCGACCAATACCGGCCCGGACCCGGTGACCGGTGCGGTCGTCACCGACACCCCGGGCGCCGGCATCACCTGCCCGCCGACCAACACCGTCTCCTGCACCAGCCCCGCCCCCGGGGTCTGCCCGGCCGGCCCCTTGACCATCGCCAATCTCACCGCGGGCATCGCCCTCGGCACTCTGCCGTCCAGCGCCGGCAGCAATACCGTCGCCTTCACTTTCAGTTGCACCGTGCAGTAAGCAGGAACGTCCCCGCATGCCCGCATCGCACCGCCCCCCTCCGCCCTCCGCCGCACGTTCGCTGCTGCGCAGCGCCGGCCTGACCTTCGCGCTCGCGGTACTGTGCTGGCAGCCCGCCGCGGCGCAGGTCTGCGCGCAGCCGGGCAGCGCCGGCGATGTCGTCGTCGCCGGCGGCATCGTCAACACCTACTGGACGCCCGCGAACGGCACCTACACCGCCGGCAGCACCAGCATCGCGCTCGGCAGCCAGCGCGGCGCCGGGGCGACCCTGGCCGAGGGCGATCTGGTGCTGGTGATCCAGATGCAGTGCGCCAACCTCGACGCTTCCGACACGCTCGCCTACGGCGACGGGGCGGCCGGCGAGCCCGCGGCCGGTTACACCGACCCGGGCACCGGTTGTCTCGCCGGCCGCTACCAGTTCGTGCGCGCCGGTGCCGGCAGCAGCAATGCCGTGCTCAACCTCGCCGGTTCGCCGCTGACTGCGGGCTATGAACAGGCGACCGCGACCGCGACCGCCGGACGGCGCACGTTCCAGGTGATCCGTGTCCCGCAGTACGCCAACGTGACCTTGAACGGGACCGTGACCGCACCCGAATGGGACGGCTTCAGCGGCGGGGTGGTCGTGGTCGATGCCGCGTTCACGATGACGCTCAACGGTTCGATCAACGTCGACGGCCTCGGCTTCCGCGGCGGCGCCGGCCGCAACCGCGCCGTTGCCGACCCCAACGAACGCTTCCGCTGGGACAACGATACGCGCCACGGCATCAAGGGCGAAGGCATCGCCGGTACGCCGCGTTTCGTCAGCAACAAGCGCGATCCCGACAACGGCGCGACGGCCACGAACACCGACCTCGGCGCGGCCTGGGGCGGTTATCCGACCGGCACCGCCAGCACCGGCGACTTCGCCCGCGGCGCGCCCGGCAATGCCGGCGGCGGCGGGACGTTCTGGAACGGCGCCAGCGACAACGGCGGCGGCGGCGGGGGTGGCAATGGCCGTGCGGGTGGCCGCGGCGGCGCCGGTTGGCGCAGTGGCGGTTATGCCGGCATCCTCGCCGACTACAGCAATATTCCCGAGAAAAAGTGGGGCTTCGGCGGCGCCGCATTCGCATCTGCCGGCATCGTGCGCCTGGTGATGGGCGGCGGCGGCGGCGCCGGCGACAACAACGACAACAGCCTGTCCGAGCAGACCAGCGGCGCGGCCGGTGGCGGTATCGTCATGCTGCGTGCGGTGACCTTCACCGGCAGCGGCACGATCAGCGCACGCGGCGCGCGCGCGGCCGACAATCCCTCGAACGATGCCGGCGGCGGCGGCGGTGCGGGCGGCAGCGTCGCGATCGTGGCCACCACCTGGTCGGCCAGCCCGAGCATCAATGTCAGCGGTGGCCGCGGCGGCGATGCCTGGGTCACCGGCGGCAGCGCGCACGGCGGCGGCGGCGGCGGTGCCGGTGGCGTGGTCGTCACCAGCACGTCGGTGATCGCCACGCTCAATGGCGGCGCACCCGGGCTCACCAACACCGCCGATGCGCCATCGGGCGGCGCCACGCACGGCGCCCAGGCGGGCGGCGACGGCATCGCCGTGACCATCGCGCCCGGTGCCGACACCCCCGGCAGCGATGTCGGCCGGACCTGCAAGTCCGAGCTGCGCCTCACCAAGACCAACACCCCCGGCGTCAACGGTGAGGTGGATCAGGCCGCCGACACGGTCGATTCCGGCGCCACCACGGTCTACACGATCACGTTGACCAACGACGGCCCCAAGCCCGCGAACAACGCAAGACTCGCCGACCCCGTTCCCAGCGGCCTGACTTGCACGACCGCAAGCTGCACGGCCGCCGGTGGCGCGAGTTGCCCGGTCGCGACCGGTGCGGCGCTGCTGGCCGAACTGCAGGGGGCGGGGACCGTGGTGCCGGCGCTGCCGGTGAACGGCAGTGTGACGATCCAGGTCACCTGCTCGGCAGACTAGCGGGCCGCAAGGTCGGACAAGAAGCAGGTGCCGGAGTCGTCTGCTCTGGCATGCCACTTGCTTCCCCTCACGATCGGGGATGTCACAAGGGGGCTGCGTCATGTTCGCAAGAGTCCGCGCCGTCGCGCTCGCGGCCGTGCTGCTGTCGGCTCCGCTCATCGGCCTGGCCCAGACCGCGACCAGCACCGCCAGCAACGGCCTGACCTGCGCCCGTGACCGCGCCGGGTCCAACCTCAACTGCACCGCTGGCGAATTCACCACGATCGTGAACCTGACGCTGCCCCCGGGCAGCCCGACGACCTGCGTGGCGGGCAGCACGATCAGCCTGAACATGATCGTCGCGCTCAGCGGCACCAACGCCAACCGTTACGACGGCGCGATCTTCGTCGGCCAGAACGGCAACGATCCGCGCAACGCCGGTGGTCAGTGCTCGGTCGCGCGTTTCCCGATCATCAGCACCGGCAACGGCTTCACTACGTTCGACGGCGACACCTGCGGCGACTACATCGCCGCCGGGGTGGAATCCTGGCAGGTCAACAACGTCCAGGTGGTCTGCCAGGGCGATCCGACCACCGGCCAGCTCGCGGTGCCCTATCTGCTCTCCTATCAACAGAACAACCCCGGCGTGTGCAACGCCGACAGCTCGGTGCTGCTCGCCCCCGGTTCGCCGTCCAAGTGCAACGCCGGCACCGCGACCGTGCCCACGCTGGTGGTGCGCGGCTATGTGCGCGTGACCAAACAGACCACACCCGACGCCGCCGCCGGCAGTTTCGCGTTCACCGCCGCCTCCAGCCTCGGTACACCGTCGCCCACCGCCTTCAACCTCGGCGACGGTCAATCGCAACTGGTCGAAACCAATGTCACCGGCACCCCGCGCACGCTGACCATCACCGAGACCCTGCTGCCGGGATGGGAAAGCGGCGCGAGCATCGTCTGCACCAATCCGAGCGGCGGGGCGGCGCCCTACGTCAGCGTCAACAACGCCACCCGCACCATCACCGCGAATCTCGACACCACCAACTTCGGCGCCGAGTGCACCATCACCAATACCCGTCTGCCGACGGTGACGATCAGCAAGAACAGCGTGGGCGGCGTCGGTACGTTCGGCTTCACCGGCAGCAACGGCATCGCCGCGCAGAACATCACCACGGTCACGCCCGGCGTGCCGGTGTCCGGTGCGGTGCAGACGCTGACCGCGCCCGCCACCGGCACCACGATCACCGAAGGCGTACCGCCGGCGGGCTTCACGCTCACCGCGATCAACTGCACC
>JBIJAD010000140.1:0-9648 GCA_044345955.1 Lysobacteraceae bacterium | reverse complement strand
GCCCCCGGCATGCACCTTCCGCGGGCGCCCCGACCATCGGCCGGGGCGCCGCGAACTCACGACGGCAGGCGTACCGGCCCGGTCCGGGGTGCGTTCGACAGCGCCCCTGCGGGGGCGCGAGCGCCGGCGCAGGCCAGGCCGCGCCGGCTGCGCGCGCTCACTCGCCGATGTATTTCTTCAGCCAGCCCTTGACCGTGTCGTGCCACTGCACGCTGTTCTGCGGCTTGAGCACCCAGTGGTTCTCGTCCGGGAAGTACAGCAACTGCGAGTCGATGCCCTTGCGCTGCAGCGCGGTGAAGGTCGACAGGCTCTGGTCGATCGGCACGCGGTAATCCTTCTGCCCGCCGACCACCATCATCGGCGTCTTCCACTTGTGGATGTGCCGCGCGGGATTGAAGCGCTCGTAGCCTTCCGGATTGTCGTGCACGGTGCCGCCGAATTCCCATTCGGTGAACCACAGCTCCTCGGTGACCAGGCCCATCGAGCGGGTGTCGAACACGCCGTTGTGATTGACCAGGCACTTGAACGGCGCGTCGCCGTCGGCCTCGAACCAGTTGCCGGCGATCCAGTTGATCATGTAGCCGCCGTAGCTGGCGCCGAGCGCGCAGGCGCGGTCGCCGTCGAGGAAGGGATACTTCTTCTGCGCCGCGGTCCAGCCTTTCTGCAGGTCTTCCAGCGGGCGGTCGCCCCAGTGGCCGCTGATCGCATCGGTGAAGGCCTGGCCGTAGCCGGTGGAGCCGTGGAAGTCGATCATCACCACCGCGTAGCCGGCGCCGGCGTAGGTCTGCGCGTTCCAGCGGTAGCTCCAGCCGTCGCCGAAGCTGCCCTGCGGCCCGCCGTGGACGAGGAACGCGACCGGATAACGCTTGCCTTCCTCGTAATTCCACGGCTTGACCACGTAGGCATGCACGGTGCCGTTGTTCCAGCCGGGGAAGTTGAACTGCTCGTAGTCGCCGGGGCGCACGAAGATCTGATCGCCGGAGCGCAGGCTGTTGCGCGCGTAGGCGAGATTGCCGCCGGCGACGTCGATCGCCGACACGGTGCCGGTGGGCACCACGTCGCGCACGCTGCCGCTGGCGATGTCGATCGCGAACAGCGGGTGATGGCCCATCGAGGTCGCGGTGGTGTACAGGGTCCTGCCGTCGGCGGACAGCACGATGTTGTCGGCGGAGCGGTCCCACTTCGGCGCGATCTCGCGGGTCTTGCCGCTGGCCAGGTCCATCGCCATCAGCGCGAAGCGGTCGGCCTCGAAGCCGGCGCGCTGCATCGCCCGGTAATACAGGGTCTTGCCGTCGGCCGAGAACACCGGGCCGGTGTCCCAGGCCTTGTTGGCGGCGGTCAGGTTGCGCGCCGCGCCGCGGCCGTCGGCGGAGACCAGATGCAGGTCGAAATTGGTGCTGGTCGGCTCCATCCGGTCGGCCTTGCGCGCGGCGAGCACCAGCGAGGCGCCGTCGGGGGACCACGCGATCTCGCTCATGTCGCCGAACGGCCTGGACGGCACGTTGCCGACGACATCGGCGCCGACGAGGGTCGCGGATTTGGCCGGGGCATCGCCGCCCAGGCCGGCGACGAAGATCCGGTTCAGGCGGCCGTCGGCCCAGGTGTCCCAGTGACGCACGAAGATGCGCTCGTACAGCACGCCGCTGCTCTTGCGTGCGGCGGTGTCCTCCAGCCGCTTGCTGGTGCACGCCAGGTCGGCGCCGCAGTCGGCGAAGGTTTCCAGGGTGATCGCGACGCGGGTGCCGTCGGGCGAGAGCTTGTAGCCGCCGACATCCAGCGGCAGATCGGTGAGCTGCTTCGGTTCGCCACCGGCGGCGGGGATCGCATACAACTGCTGGCTGCCGGACTTGGCGCTGAGGAAATACACGGTGCGGCCGTCCGGCGAGAACGCCGGCGAGTTCACGTTCCAGCCCTCGGGCGTGAGCCGCTTCGGCGGCGCCGCATCGCGCGCGACCAGCGATTCGATCCACAGCCCGGTGGCGCTCTTGTTGGCGGCGAAATCGATGCTGCGCTTCGCGAACACCAGGGTGCGGCCGTCGGGGGAGAGGGTCGGCGCCGAATAGCGGTCGAGGGTGGCCAGATCGCGCGCTTCCAGGCCGCGGGCGGCCTCGGCGGTGAGGGGCAGCGCCAGCGCGAGGGCCAGCCACAGGGCGTTACGGATCGGGGACATCGGGCATTCCTTCCGGTTCGGGACGGCAAATCGACCCGCGATGGTAGGACGCGGGCCGGTCCCGGGCATAGCCCGAAAGCCACGCCGCCCGGCCCCCGACGCCCGAGGCGACAGCCGGCCCGGCCGCGGCAGGCGGTCCGCTGCCGCCGGATCGCGTCTCGGACGGCGCCGGCCCGGCACTGTCATACTCGGCCGGCTTCGCCGCCGGCACCACCACCCGGGTTGCCCGCACCACCGCCGGCACCACCACCACCTGCTCCGCCACCACCAGGAATCCGCCGTGTCCGCCAATGCGCCCGCCCTGTCCGCCCAGGACGAATTCCTCGGCCATCCCAAAGGCCTGTACGTCTGCTTCATGACCGAGATGTGGGAGCGCTTCGCCTTCTACGGCATGAAGGCGATCCTGCTGCTGTACCTCGTGCAGCATCACAAGTTCGCCCAGGCCGACGGCTTGCTGCTGCTCGGCACCTATGCCGGCGTGGCCTATGCCCTGCCCCTTCTGGGCGGTCTGCTTGCCGACCGCTACCTCGGCATGCGCAAGGCGGTCCTGTTCGGCGGCATGCTGCTGGTACTGGGTCAGTTCGGCATGGCATGGACCGGCGATGCAGCCACCGGCACCACGCCCGACAATGCCGTACGCGACCCGTTCGCGATCCAGACCGTCTACTTTTCGCTTGCCCTGATCGGCGTCGGCGTCGGCTTTCTCAAACCCAACATCTCGACGATCGTGGGTCGCCTTTACGCCGCCGACGATCCGCGCCGCGATTCGGGGTTCACCATCTTCTACATGGGCATCAACATCGGTGCCTGGGTCGCGTCGCTCTCGGTTGCCTATGTCGGCCAGAACATCGGCTGGGGCTACGGCTTCGCGCTGGGCGGCCTGATGATGGCGCTCGGCCTGATCCAGTTCGTGATCGGCCAGAAACACCTGCAGGGCCATGCCGAACCGGCCGATCCCGCGATGCTGAAGGCACCGGTATTCGCCGGCGTGTCGCGCGAACTGCTGATCTACCTCGGCGGCCTCGCACTGACCGTGGTGGTCTGGCAGATGCTGCAGACCCGGATCGATTTCGCGCCGCTGACGAAGCTGCTCGGCGGCCATCAGGCGACCTTGACCGAAGTGGTTGCGGTGCTGATGGGTGCGGCGCTCTTCCTCTGGTTCATCCGCCTGCTGTTCTCCGGGCTTGATCGCGCCGAGAAGGGCCGGATGGTGATGCTGATGGTGCTGATCACCGTCAGCGCGCTGTTCTGGGGCCTGTACGAACAGACCTACGGGCCATGGGTGCTGATGGCCGAGATCGGCATGGATCTGACCACGTTCGGCATTCAGTGGACCTCCGGTCAGACCACCAACTTCGGCGCGCTGTTCGTGATCCTGTTCAGCATTCCCTTCGCCTGGCTTTGGCCGCGGCTTGACAGGGCCGGCCTCAATCCCAGCTACCCCGCCAAGTTCGCGCTTGGCCTGGTCTTCTGCGGCCTCTCCTTCGGCATCCTCGCTTGGGCCGCCGCCAATCCCGGCGAGAGCGGCAAGGTCAGTCTGTGGTGGATGATCCTCGCCTATGCGGTGCTGGTGCTGGGCGAGATGGTGCTGTCGCCGATCGGGCTGTCGGCGGTCACCCGGTTGTCGATCCCGCGCGCGGTCGGGCTGATGATGGGCGCCTGGTTCCTGTTCTCGGCCTTCGGCGAGATCATCGCCGGCCGGCTCGGCACCTGGGCCGCGATCGAACCCGATGCCGCCGGCAAGTACGACCACGCCGCCGCGTTGAACCTCTACGCCGAGGTGTTCACCGACATGATGTGGATAGGCGTCGTCGCCGGTGCGCTGCTGCTCCTGGCGACGCCGTTGCTGAAACGTCTGACCCGGTGATGCGGCGGGACATGGGCGATCGCCAGCCCGTCCGTCGCCTCCGCCGTGTGGGCGTGTGGCTCGGGATCGTGCCGGCGCTGCTGTGCGCGATCCCGGGCATCGGCCTGTTGTTCCGGCCGATGTTCCAGGATCTGCCGCAGCAGGATCGCCCCTACGGCTGGCTGCTCGACCGGGTGGCGCCGGTCGCCGGCATCGGCCTGCTCGTCACCTCGGCGATCTTCGCCGCGATCGCGTGGTCGATCTTCGCCCACGCGCGGCGCGGGCAGGCATCGGGCGGATAGTGTCCGCCCGCGGGGCCATGGCACCATCCGGCGATGCGCCGCGAGCATCCTCCGCACGATCATCCCCACGACCTCGAACACGACCACGGACACGCGCACCGGCATGGCCATGGCCACGACGACGCGCACGGCTTCTCCTCCGGCACCCGCGCCTTCGCGATCGCGCTGTTCATCAATCTCGCCTACACCGCGCTGGAAGCCGGTTACGGGTTCTGGACCGATTCGCTGGCGCTGCTGTCCGACGCGCTGCACAACTTCGGCGACGTACTCGGCCTCGCCCTGGCCTGGGCCGCGACGGCGATGGCCCGGCGGCCGCCGACCGGTCGCCATACCTACGGCTGGCGCCGCGCCACCCTGCTCTCGCCGCTGGGCAACGCCCTGCTGCTGGTCGGTTTCAGCGGCGCACTGGGCTGGGAAGCGCTGCGCCGGTTCGCCGATCCGCCGGCGATCCCGGCCCTGCCGGTGGTGGTGGTCGCCGCGATCGGCATCGCGGTCAATCTCGGCGCGGCCTGGTTCCTGCGCGACGGCCCCGGCCACCACGGTCACAGCCACGACCTCAACCGCCGCGGCGCCTTTCTGCATCTGATCGCCGACGCCGCGGTCTCGCTGGCGGCGGTGCTGGCGGGCCTGGGTATGCTCTGGTTCGACTGGCGCTGGCTGGACCCGGCGACCGCGCTGCTGGTGGCGGCGGTGGTGGCGGTGGGCGCGTTCCGGCTGCTGCGCGACGCCTTCGACGCGGCGATGGACGCGGTCCCGCGCGGGCTGGATCACGTCGAGGTCGAGGCTTTCCTCGCCGGGCAGCCGGGCGTGACCGCGGTGCATCACCTGCACATCTGGTCGCTGGGTGCGGGCGAGATCGCGATGACCGCGCACCTGGTCCGCCCCGACACCGTCGATCACGACGCGTTCCTCGACCGCCTCCATCAAGACCTCGATGCGCGTTTCGGGATCAATCACCCGACCCTGCAGATCGAGCACGGCGGCCCCTGCGGCCACGACCGCCACGAGCGCGCGCCGCACGGGCATGCGCCCCGCGACCGCGCGCACCCGAGCTAAGCCCTGACTGCCATTTCCTTTTTAAATCAAATATTTGCCATCGTTCCGTCTTTGTCATCCCGAGCCGCAGGTGAGGGACCTGCTTTGACCAGATCAAGAACGATCGCCTGCGGGAGTTTCCGTTTAGCCCTTGGTTTCGCTCGCTGCCGCGAGCGAGTCACTTTTCTTTGCTTGTGCCACTGCACCGCGCAGCGGTGCGAACGGCGAAGCCGGCCCGAAGGGTGAGCGCGAAGCGCGAGTCAAGAAAGAGTGGCCCAAAGAAAGCGTTTCCGGCCCATGCGCGTAGCGCATGGGCGCTCGGGCCTGCGCGCGGCAGTGCCGCGCAAGCGCATGCCCTCGCCCCCGTCGGTTGCGCCCGGCGCTGCGCGCCGGGTCCGCGTGTTTCGCGGCGTTTTTCGACAAGACATCCGTGTCTTGTCGAAAAACGCGCGGCGTCCTGCCGCGCGCCCTTCGGGCCTGATCCGCGAATCCCGCCGCGAATCCCGCCGCAACCAGGGGCCCCGGCAGATCAAGACCAGAACCGGATGGCAGCGACCGTCAAAAACTCGAAAGTCGCCGAGTCGTGGACAAAAGATGTGGAAAGACCTCATTCACCAGGGTCATCGCGGCGGAGCAGGCCCGGGCCGGGCGGTCGGGGCGCCTTCGCATATAATCGACGGTCTTGGCGTACCGGCCGCGGCGATCCGTCGCCTGCAGCCACCACCCGACCGATCGACAGGAACCGGCATGCTCAACGACATCAAGAAAGACGCCCAGACCCGCATGGCCAAGAGCGTGGAGTCGCTGCGCCACAACCTGACCAAGCTGCGCACCGGCCGCGCCAGCGCCTCGCTGGTGGACCACCTCAAGGTCAATTACTACGGCTCGGAAATGCCGCTGTCCCAGGTCGCCAGCATCGCCGTCTCCGACGGACGCACGCTGACCATCACGCCCTGGGAGAAGAACATGGTCGCCGCGGTCGAAAAGGCGATCTTCGCCTCGGACCTGGGCCTGACCCCGAACACCGCCGGCACCTCGATCCGGATCAACCTGCCGCCGCTCACCGAGGAACGCCGCCGCGAACTGACCAAGGTCGTGCACGCCGAAGGCGAGGACGCCAAGGTCGCGATCCGCAACATCCGCCGCGACGCCAACCAGCACATCAAGGAACTGCTGAAGGAAAAGAAGATCACCGAGGACGAGGAGCGTCGCAGCGAAGACGAGATCCAGAAGCTCACCGACAAGGCGATCAAGGACGTCGACGAGGTGGTCAAGGCGAAAGAACAGGAGCTGATGGCCGTCTGAGCGCAGACTCCAGGCCGTCCTCCGATGAGTGCTCCACCCGCAGCACCACGCGCTCCGCGCCATCTTGCCGTCATCATGGACGGCAACGGCCGCTGGGCCGAACGCCGCCATCGCCCGCGCGCGCTGGGCCACCGCGCCGGCGCCCGCGCGGTCAATCTGTGCATCGACTGGTGCCTGCAACGCGGGGTCGCCGCGCTGACCCTGTTCGCCTTCTCCAGCGAGAACTGGGGCCGGCCCGAGGAAGAAGTCGGCGCGCTGATGAAGCTGTTCCTCAACGCGCTCGAACGCGAGGTCGTGGAACTGCAGCGGCGCGGCGTGCGCCTGCGCTTCATCGGCGAGCGCGAGCGTTTCCCGCCGGAAATCCTGCAGCGCATGCGCGAGGCCGAGGCGGTCACCGCGCGCAACGACCGCCTCCACCTGAACATCGCCGCCAGCTACGGCGGCCGTCAGGACATCGCCCACGCCGCGCGCGCCCTGGCCGAAGACGTGGCCGCCGGCCGGCTGCGGCCGGAAGACATCGACGAGGCCCGGGTCGGCGAGCGCATGGCCCTGGCCGATCTGCCGCCGCCCGACCTGTTCATCCGCACCGGAGGCGATCACCGGATCAGCAATTTCCTGCTCTGGCAGCTCGCCTACACCGAGCTGTGGTTCACCGAGACCCTGTGGCCGGATCTGGATGCCGCCACCCTCGACCGCGCGCTGGAGGATTTCGCCGGCCGCGAGCGCCGTTTCGGGCTGACCAGCGCGCAGATCCCGGGCGCCCAGCCCCCGGAGGGCGCCGCGCCGTCCTTCCCCACCGACAGGACCGAATCATGACCCGGACCCGCCTGATGGCCGCCCTGGTCATGGCTCCCCTCGCGATCGCCGCGGTGCTGCTGCTGCCGACGCCGTGGATGGCCGCGCTCAGCGCCGCCGCGTTCCTGATCGGGTTGTGGGAGTGGCTGCGACTGACCGACATCGAGGACCCGATCGCCCGCGGCGTGCTGCTGGTGGTCAACCTGCTGCTGATGGTGGCCCTGGTCTGGGCTTCGCGCTCGGCCACCGGCGGGTCCCTCGTGCTGTTCCAGATCATGACCATGATCGGCGTGGGCTGGTGGTGCCTGGCCGCGCTGTGGCTGCGCTATTACGACTTCGCCTCGGACCACGCCACCCACGCCCGGGTGTTCAAGCTCGCCGCCGGCACCCTCAGCGTGATCCCGGCCTGGTGCGCGCTGGCCCTGATCCACGCCGGCCAGCCCCACGGCAACCGCTGGCTGCTGCTGGCGCTGTGCATCGTGTGGGCCGCCGACACCGGCGCCTATTTCGCCGGCCGCCGCTTCGGCCGCAACAAACTCAGCCCGCGGATCAGCCCGAACAAGACGGTCGAGGGCCTGATCGGCGGGATCGTGGCCGGCCCTGATCGCGGCGCCTTTCGCGGGAGCGAGCGCCAAGCAACTGCCCTACATCGCGATCGTGGCGATCTGGACGATCCTGTTCTCGGTGGTCGGCGATCTGTTCGAAAGCCTGCTCAAGCGCCATGTCGGGGTGAAGGACTCCGGTCACCTGATCCCCGGCCACGGCGGCGTGCTCGACCGCATCGACAGCGTGCTCGCCGCGCTTCCGGTGTTCGCGCTGGGCCAGTTGCTGTTCGGATTCTGAAAGCCCTCGCCCTGAAACTCGCCGCCCGCGCCACGGTCCATGCCCGCCATGCCACTTCCTCTCCGCCACCGCGACCCGGGAGCCCGCCGATGAGACGGGTCGCGGTGTTCGGCGCGACCGGCTCGATCGGCGCCTCGGCGCTGGACGTGATCGCACGCCATCCCGAGCGCCTGCGCGCCGAGACCCTGGTCTCCGGCAGCAGCGCCGCCGCGCTGGTCGAACTATGCCGACGCCACCGTCCCGCGCATGCAGCGGTGGCCGACCCGGCGGCCTTCCCCGCCCTGCGCGACGGTCTGCGCGCAGCGGGCCTGGACACCGAAGCCCACGCCGGCGCCGAAGCGATCGACGCGCTCGCCGCCGACCCCGCCAGCGACACCGTGGTCGCCGCCATCGTCGGCGCAGCCGGGCTGTCCTCGACCCTGGCCGCGGCTCGCGCCGGCAAGCGTCTGCTGCTCGCCAACAAGGAGTCGCTGGTGCTCGCCGGCGACCTCCTGATGGCCGCGGTCCGTGCCCATGGCGCCGACATCGTGCCGATCGACAGCGAGCACAACGCGATCTTCCAGTGCCTGCCCGACGCCGAAGCGCGCGCCGGGCTGGCGCGGATCCGGCTCACCGCCTCCGGCGGACCGTTCCGCGGCCGCAGCCGCGCGCAGTTGCGCGACGTGACCCCGGCGCAGGCCGTGGCCCATCCGAAATGGTCGATGGGCCCGAAGATCTCGGTCGACTCCGCCACCCTGATGAACAAGGGTCTGGAAGTGATCGAGGCCCATCACCTGTTCGGCCTGCCCGGCGAGCGCATCGGCGTGCTGGTGCATCCGCAGAGCCTGGTGCATTCGCTGGTCGAATTCGTCGATGGCTCGACCCTTGCCCAGCTCGGCCTGCCCGACATGCGTACCGCGCTTGCGGTCGGTTTCGCCTGGCCGGAGCGGATCGACTCGGGCGTCGCCGGGCTCGACCTGCTCGCCCACGGCCGGCTCGACTTCGAAGCGCCCGATCTGGAGGCCTTCCCCTGCCTCGGCCTGGCCTACGCCGCGCTGGCGGCCGGCGGCGCCGCACCGGCGGTGCTCAACGCCGCCAACGAGGTCGCGGTTTCAGCCTTTCTTCAGGGCCGGATCGGTTTCCTGTCCATCCCCGCCCTGGTCGAATACGCCCTGCAGCGTATGCCCGAAGCCGACGCCGGTTCGCTCGAATCGCTGCTCGCCGCCGACGCCGCGGCGCGCGCCCGTGTCACCGACGCCATCGCCCGCGAGGTCGCCGCATGAGCGAGTTCTTCAGTTCCGCCTGGTGGCTGATCGTCGCCCTCGGCGTGCTCGTCACCTTCCACGAATTCGGCCACTACTGGGTGGCGCGCC
>JBIJAD010000420.1:0-3251 GCA_044345955.1 Lysobacteraceae bacterium | reverse complement strand
GTCAAGGTGCTGCGTTGTTCGGTCGGTTTCGGCAAACCGCTGTGGATGCGCCGCGGCCGCGACGGCACCGAATGGGTGGTCGCGGCGATCCCGCTCGGCGGCTACGTGAAGATGCTCGACGAACGCGAGGCCGACGTGCCCGCGGAACTGCGCGATCAGGCCTTCAACCGCAAGACCGTCTGGCAGCGGATCGCGATCGTCGCTGCCGGGCCGATCGCCAATCTCATCCTCTGCGTCGCCCTGCTGTGGGCGATGTTCGTGATCGGACGCCCCGACTACGCCCCGGTCGTCGGCCAGGCCGAGAGCATCGCGGGCGAAGCCGGCATCCGTCGCGGCGACACCCTGCTGGCGGTCGGCGAGCGCCGGACCCCGACCTGGACCGAGGCCAGCATGGCCCTGCTGACGTCGGCCATCGACCGCGGCCCGGTGCCGGTGCGGGTGCGTACCGCGGACGGTGCCGAAACGGTGCGGACCATCGATTTCTCGCGCCTGCCCGAAGGCGACGATCTGGCCCGCGCGGTGCGCGAGGTCGGCATCGTGCCCCGGCATCAGATGCTCGCCCCGGTCGTCGGCGAGATATCCCGCGGCTCGGCCGCGGAGGGCAGGCTGCAGCCCGGCGACCGCATCCTGCGCATCGACGGCAGCCCGGCCGAGTACTGGAACGACATCAGCCCGCTGGTCGCCCGGATCGGCGCCGCCGGTGGCGGCGAGGTGGTGATCGAGCGCGATGGCGCCCGCCGCAGCCTGGAACTGACCCCGCGCCGGGGCCAGGCGCGCGAGGGCGGGGACGCCCCGCCGCAATGGCTGCTCGGCGTGGCACCGGCCGACACCGGCCGTGGGCCCAAGGACGCCCTGCTGCGCTACGGCCCGCTGGAGGCCTTTCCGGCGGCCCTGCGCGAGACCCGTTTCCAGGTCGGCGAGCTGTTCGGCATGTTCGAACGCGTCTTCACCGGCCGGCTGGCGGTGGAGAACTCGGTCTCCGGCCCGATCGGGATCGCCCGCGCGGCCAATCTCTACGCCCAGAACGGGCTCGCCTGGTACCTCAGCCTGCTCGCTCTGCTCAGTCTGAGCCTGGCGATCCTCAACCTGCTCCCGATCCCGGTCTTGGATGGGGGGCATCTGCTGTATTACCTTATTGAGTTGCTCAAGGGCAGCCCGTTAAGCGACCGTGCCATGGCTGCCGGGCAATATGTGGGGCTCGCCCTGCTGTTGGGGCTCATGGGCCTCGCGTTCTACAACGACATCCAGGGGCTGATCCGATGACGCAAGCCATTGTTTCTCCTCTCCGACCGTCGATGAACGACGCGCCGGCTCCCTGATGCGTCCCGGATGTACCCGCACCGCACCGCCGGCAGGCTGCAGAACATCGGCCCGCCGGCGCAGCCAGGGAAGGCTGCGACGACGAAGCAGGCGCGCAAGCGATTGATTCGTCGAGTAGCCAATGTCGACAACCAGTCCGAACATGCGCCGGACTGACGGCTTGAAAGAAACACGCAAGACCGCTCCACCGACCGCCACCGCACCACTACCGGATGTCCTGATGACGCGCACGCCTCACCGCCGCCTGCTCGCCCTTGCACTCGCTTCGAGCCTGGCCTCGCTCCACACCGCGCCCACCTTGGCGCAGTCCGCGTCCTCCGCTTCCAGCACCCGTTTCACGGTCGCCGACATCCGCGTCGACGGCCTGCAGCGGATCGGCGCCGGCACAGTCTTCACCTACCTGCCGATCGAGCGCGGCGACAGCGTCGACGGTGCCCGCATCGCCGAGGCCATGCGCGCGCTGTACAAGACCGGTTTCTTCGAGGACATCCGCTTCGATCGCGAAGGCGACATCCTCGTCGTCAGCGTCACCGAACGCCCGGCGATCAACACCCTGACCCTGACCGGCAACAAGGACATCAAGTCCGAGGACCTGCTGCAGAACCTCAAGGAAATCGGCATCTCCGAGGGCGAAACCTACGACCGTCTCGCCCTCGACCGCGTCACCCTCGAACTCAACCGCGCCTACAACAACCGCGGCAAGTACAACGTCGAGATCACTCCGACCATCACCCGTCTCGACCGCAACCGCGTCGACATCGCGATCAAGGTCAACGAAGGCAAGGCCGCGCGGATCCGCCACATCAACCTCGTCGGCAACGAGAAGTTCGAGGAAGACGACCTGCGCGACGGCTGGGAATCGAACGAGAGCAACTGGCTGAGCTGGTACCGCCGCGACGACCAGTATTCGCGCGAAAAGCTCACCGGCGACCTGGAACGCCTCAACGAGTTCTATCTCGACCGCGGCTACATCGACTTCAGCGTCGACAGCACCCAGGTCACGATCAGCCCCGACAAGCGCGACATGTACGTCACCGCCAGCCTCACCGAAGGCGAGATCTACACCGTCTCCTCCGTCAACATCACCGGCGACACCGTGCTCTCGAAGGAAGAGATCGAGCGCTACGTGCTGATCAAGTCCGGGCAGACCTTCTCGCGCACCCTGCTGGAGTTCAGCTCCGACTCGATCGTCGCCACGCTCGGCAACATCGGTTACGCCTTCGCCGAGGTCAATCCGGTGCCCGACATCGACCGCGAGAAGCGCACGGTCGCGATCAATCTGCAGGTGGTGCCCGGACCGCGCGTGACCGTGCGCCAGATCCGCTTCAAGGGCAATACCCGCACCTCCGACGAAGTGCTGCGCCGCGAGATGCGCCAGTTCGAGGGCGCGTGGTATTCGCAGGCCGCGATCGACCGCTCCAAGGTGCGCCTGGACCGGCTGGGCTTCTTCGAGAGCGGCTCGGTCGAGGTCGAGACCGTGCCGGTGGCCGGCAGCAGCGACCAGGTCGACGTGGTCTTCAACGTCAAGGAAACCACGTCCGGCAGCTTCACCTTCGGCTTCGGCTATTCGCAGTTGTCCGGCCTGACCACCACCCTGCAGTTGTCGCAGAACAACTTTCTCGGTTCCGGCAACCAGGTCAGCATCGAGGTCCAGCGCAACGTCTTCCAGCAGCGCTACGCGTTCTCGTTCCTCAACCCCTACTTCACCGACGAGGGCACCTCGCTCGGCTACAACCTGTGGTGGCGCGAGTTCGACAACTCCGACTTCAACACCGCGCAGTTCTCCAACACCAGCGCGGCCGGTCAGGTCGTGTTCGGCGTGCCGCTGACCGAGAACGACAGCATCTCGCTGGTGTTCGGCATCGACCGCAACCAGATCATCGCCTCGCCGTTCGCCGGCTCGCCGACCGAGATCGTCGATTACATCGACG
>JBIJAD010000270.1:0-5503 GCA_044345955.1 Lysobacteraceae bacterium | reverse complement strand
CGACAAGAGCACCTTCCACGCCTGGCGCGCGGAACTGGGCTGGGCGCGCGACACCCGCAACAGCTTCTTCACCCCCAGCGCCGGCACCCTTCAGCGGCTGTCGGCGGAAATCACCCTGCCCGGCTCCACCGCCGAGTACTACAAGATCAACTACGAGTTCTCCAAGTACTGGTCGCTCAGCCGCCTGTTCGTGCTGAACACCCGCTTCCAGCTCGGCTACGGCGACAGCTACGGCAGCGACACCGTCCGCGTGATCTGTACCCTCAACGGCAGCCAGCCGCCGATCCCGCGCAGCACCGCATTCGGCGATTCCGATTGCGCCCCGGGCAGCACCTTCGAACGCGCGCTGGTCGCGACCGGCCTGCCGTTCTTCGAGAACTTCTACGCCGGCGGCGTGAACTCGGTGCGCGGCTTCCGCGACAACACCCTCGGCCCCTCCGGCTTCGCCGCCAACAGCACGTTCCGCCAGCCCATCGGCGGCGCGCTCAAGACCGTCGGCTCGCTGGAGATGTTCTTCCCCAGGCTGCTCGATACGCCCGCGGCGCGGGTGTCGGCGTTCATCGACGTCGGCAACGTATTCAAGGACTTCGACAGCTTCGACGCCGGCCAGTTGCGCGCCTCGGCGGGCATCTCGCTGCTGTGGCGCGCGCCGGTCGGACCGATCTCGATCAGCTACGCCTTCCCCATCCGCAAGGAAGACGACGACGAGCTGGAACGCCTGCAGTTCACCTTCCGCGGCGCCTACTGACCGGGCGCCCTGATCCGGGGAGGGACCCGCCCATGACGAGCGGCCCATGACGAGCGCACCGTTTACCGCCGCCGCGCTGGCCGAACGCTTCGGCCTCGCATTGCGCGGCGACGGCGCAGGCGCGATCGACGGCGCCGCCACCCTCGCCCGGGCCGGGAACCGCCAGCTCGCGTTCCTGGCCAATCCGCGCTACCGCAGCCAGCTCGCCGCCAGCGGCGCCGGCGCGGTGGTGCTGCGCGAGGAAGACGCCGAGGGCTGGGACGGCACCGCGCTGATCGCGAAGGACCCCTATGCCGCATTCGCGAAGATCGCGGCGCTGTTCGACCATCGCCCGGCGGTGGCGCCCGGCATCCATGCTTCGGCCGCGATCGACCCGACCGCCGAGATCGCGCCCGAGGCCAGCATCGGCCCCTTCGTCAGCATCGGCGCGCGCAGCCGGGTGGCCGCGGGTGCGGTGATCGGCCCGGGCTGCACGATCGGCGAGGACTGCGTGATCGGCGACGGCTGCGAACTCGTCGCGCGGGTGTCGCTGGTGCGTCGCGTGCGCCTCGGCCGCCGCGTGCTGATCCATCCAGGTGCGGTGCTCGGCGCCGACGGTTTCGGTCTGGCGATGGAGCACGGCCGCTGGCTGAAGGTGCCGCAACTCGGCGGCGTGGTCGTCGGCGACGACTGCGAGATCGGCGCCAACACCTGCATCGATCGCGGCGCGCTCGACGACACCGTGCTCGAAGAGGACGTGCGCCTCGACAATCAGATCCAGATCGGCCACAACGTCCGCATCGGCGCGCACAGCGCGATGGCCGGCTGCTCCGCAGCCGCCGGCAGCGCGACGATCGGCCGCTACTGCCTGATCGGCGGCGGCGCCGGTATCCTTGGCCATCTGGAGGTCTGCGACCGGGTCGTGATCACCGCGATGAGTCTGGTCACCAGCTCGATCCGCGAACCGGGCGAATACTCCTCCGGCACGCCGTTGATGGACAACCGCAGTTGGCGCAGGAGCGCCGTCCGCTTCAAACAGCTCGACAAACAGCTCGACGCCCTGGCGCGCCAGACCGGCGGGCGCAACAAGGAACCGCAATGACGTCCACCGAGACCTGCCCGCAGATCGTCCTTCCGATCGGTACCGGCGAAATCCGCGCTCTGCTGCCGCATCGTTTCCCGTTCCTGCTGGTCGATCGCGTGGTCGCCTTCGAACCGGGCGCGAGCATCCGCGCCTACAAGAACGTGACCATCAACGAGGAGTTTTTCCAGGGCCATTTTCCGAGCCAGCCGGTGATGCCGGGGGTGCTGGTGATCGAGGCGCTGGCCCAGGCCGGCGGCCTGCTGTTCCAGCTCACCCACAAGGCGGCGGGCACCATGCCGGCCGACGATCGGCTGTTCTATCTGGTCAAGGTCGACAAGGCCCGCTTCAGCCGGATGATCGTGCCCGGCGATCGGCTCGATCTGGAGGTGCTGCTCAAGCGCCGGATCCGCAACATGGCGCTGTACGAAGGCGTGGCCCGGGTCGACGGCGAAGAGGCAGCGTGCGCCGAAATCCTCTGCGCCGAAGGCAGGAACTGACATGGCAGCGGCCTCGATCCATCCGCTGGCGGCGGTCGATCCCTCGGCCCGCCTCGGCGCGGACGTGGAAGTGGGGCCGTTCACCGTCATCGGCGCGGAGGTCGAGATCGGCGAAGGCACCCGGATCGGCCCGCACTGCAGTATCCACGGCCCGACCAGGATCGGCCGCGACAACCGCATCCACGGCCACGCCGCGATCGGCGGCGATCCGCAGGACAAGAAGTTCGGCGGCGAACGCACCACGCTGGAGATCGGCGACGGCAATGTCATCCGCGAGTTCGTCACCCTTCACCGCGGCACCGGCAACGGCGGCGGCGTCACCCGGATCGGCCACCGCAACTGGTTGCTCGCCTACGTGCACATCGCCCACGACTGCCGGGTCGGCGACGACTGCGTGTTCTCCAACAACGCCACCCTCGCCGGCCATGTCGAGGTCGGCAGCCAGGTGATCCTCAGCGGCTTCGCCGGGGTGCACCAGTTCTGCCGGATCGGCGATCACGCCTTCGTCGGCATGGGCGCATTCGTCAACGGCGACGTGCCGCCGTTCCTGATGGTGGCGCAGGAAGACTACGGTCGCCCGCGCGGCATCAACAGCGAGGGTCTCAAGCGCCGCGGTTTCGATTCCGAGCGGGTCGCCGCGATCAAGCGCGCCTATCGCACGCTGTACATGTCCGGCGCCAATCTGGCCGAGGCCCGGCAGCAACTGGCCGCGCAGGCGGAGCACAGCGCCGACGTGCGCGCCTTCCTCGACTTCATCGAACACGGCGAACGCCCGCTGCTGCGCTGAAGCGACCCGTCGCATTTGGTGAATCGGGCGCGGCCGAGGCAAAATCGGCACGATCCCCCGCCGCATCGGTCGTCCCCCCCGCGTGAGCACCCCCGACTCCCGATTGCCCCACTTCGGCGCGAAACGCATCGCGCTGGTCGCCGGCGAAGCATCCGGCGACCAACTCGGCGCCGGGCTGATCGCGGAACTGCGCGCGCGCTTCCCGCAAGCGAGCTTCGCCGGCATCGGCGGCCCTGCCATGCGCGCGGCAGGGCTGGACGCCTGGCACGACAGCCAGGAGCTGGCGGTGATGGGACTGGCGGAAGTGCTCTCGCATCTGCCGCGGCTGCTGCGTCTGCGCCGCGACTTGCGCCGCCGGCTGCTGGACTGGCGCCCCGATGTGTTCATCGGCATCGACGCACCGGATTTCAATCTCGGCGTCGAGAAATGGTTGAAGACGCGCGGGGTGCGCACCGTGCACTACGTCAGCCCCTCGGTCTGGGCCTGGCGCGAAGGCCGCGCCGCGAAACTCGGGCGCAGCGCCGATCGCGTGCTGTGTCTGTTCCCGATGGAGCCCCCGATCTACGCCCACCACGGCGTCGATGCGCGTTTCGTCGGCCATCCGCTGGCCGACGCGATCCCGCTGCACCCCGACCGCATCGGCGCACGCCGCGCGCTGGCGCTGGACGAACGCGTACCGGTACTGGCGCTGCTGCCGGGCAGCCGGCTCGGCGAGATCGAGAAAATGCTGCCGATCTTCCTCGCCGCCGCCGAACTCATCGCCCAGCAGGTGCCGGCGCTGCAGATCCTGCTGCCCGCGGCCAACGCCCAGTGCGACGAGGCGATCCGCGCGCGTCTGCATCCGCTACCGAGCCTCGCGGCGAGGGTGCGGGTGCTGGACGGCGGCGCGCAGCGGGCGATGATCGCCAGCGACGTGGTCCTGCTGGCCTCGGGCACCGCGGCGCTCGAAGGCATGCTGTGCAAGCGACCGATGGTGATCGGTCATCGCATCTCGCCGACGACCTACCGCATCGTCACCGCGCTGAAACTGCTCAAGACCCGCTACGTCAGCCTGCCGAACGTGCTCGCCGATGCGCCATTGATCCCGGAACTGCTGCAGGACGACTGCGTGCCGGAAAAACTCGCGGTCGCCTGCCTGCGCTGGTTCGGGCGCCCCGAGACGATCGAGGCCCTGCTGCCGCAATTCGAGGACATCCATCGCCAACTGCGCCGCGACGCATCGGCGCGCGCCGCCGACGCGGTCGCCGAACTGATCTCCGCTCCGGGCGCGACCACCGCGGCGCAGATCGCGATCGTGCCGTGATCGCGCCATGACCCGGCGCCGCACGACGCATCCGGGCTCCGGCGGCCTGTTCGAGGACCCGCTCGCCGCGATCGCGCGCACGCGTCAGCCGCGGATCGCCGGCGTCGACGAAGCCGGCCGCGGGCCGCTGGCCGGGCCGGTGACGGTGGCTGCGGTGATCCTCGACCCCGCGCGCCCGATCGACGGGCTCGACGACTCCAAGAAACTGAGCGAAGCCGCGCGCGAAGCCTTGTTTCCGCGGATCGTCGAATGCGCGCTCGCCTGGCGGATCGAATTCGTCGAACGCGAGGAGATCGACGCGCTCAACATCCTGCAGGCCACCCTCGTCGGCATGGCCCGCGCGCTCGCTGCGCTGTCGCCCGCGCCCGATCTGGCCCGCATCGACGGCAACCGCCTGCCGAAAGACCTGCGCTGCAGCGCCGAAGCCCTGGTCGGCGGCGACGCGATCGAACCGGCGATCATGGCCGCCTCGATCCTCGCCAAGGTCGCGCGCGACCGGCGCATGCTCGAACTGCATGCGCTGCATCCGCAATACGGCTTCGACCGCCACAAGGGCTACCCCAGCCCCGCGCATCTGGCCGCCCTGCGCACGCACGGGCCGTGCGAGGAACATCGGCGGAGTTATGCGCCGGTGCGGGAAGCGTTGGCATCGCGCGACCCGGTCATTTGAGATTGCCGATGGTCAGATGCAGCGGATGGCGCGGCTCGCGCGGCAACCCCAACCGCTGCCGATACGCCAACGCGGCCTCGCAATGCACCGGGTAGAACACGTAGTCGCCGATCTCCTGCGGCGGATGCAGCAACTCGAACACCATCGTCCCGCCTTCCCGGTCCTTCCACGCGGACAGGTCGACGGGCACTTCGTCCTGCACCACCGACACATGCGGTCCCCACAGCGGATCGCAGATCGAGCGCGTCCGTCGCGCGTCCAGGTGATACAGATGACGCAGATAGCGCCCCAGCTCCGGTTCGCACTCCAGGATCAGCCACCACTCGGTGGTCCTGCCGTCGCGGCGCGTGCGGCCGCCACGGGCATCCAGCGGCGGCGAGAAGCGGCAAACGCCTTCGAGAGTGAGCGAAACGGGGGGCATCGGCAGCGATCGGG
>JBIJAD010000037.1:0-17247 GCA_044345955.1 Lysobacteraceae bacterium | reverse complement strand
GTTGCGCATCTCGCTGCCGGCGCCGGTGGACAGCACCAGCGGCACCACGCCGGCGATGAACGCGATCGAGGTCATCAGGATCGGGCGCAGACGCAGCCTGCTCGCTTCGATCGCGGCCTCGACGATGCCGCGGCCCTGATGCTCCAGTTCGCGCGCGAATTCGACGATCAGGATCGAGTTCTTGGTCGCCAGCCCGATCAGCACGAACAGCGCGATCTGGGTGAAGACGTTGTTGTCGCCGCCGCTGCCGTCGAGGCCCGAGAGCCACACCCCGGTCAGCGCCGCGAGCACGCTGGTCGGCACGATCAGCAGGATCGCGATCGGCAGGGTCAGGCTCTCGTACTGCGCGGCGAGCACGATGAACACCAGCAGCATCGCCAGCGGGAAGATCCAGATCATGGTGTTGCCGGCGATCTTCTCCTGGTAGGTCAGTTCGGTCCATTCGTAGCCGATGCCCTTGGGCAGGGTCTCGGCGGCGATCCGCTCGATCGCGGCCTGCGCCTGGCCGGAGGAGTATCCCGGCGCCGGGCCGCCGTTGATGTCGGCGGAGGCGAAGCCGTTGTAGCGCATGGCGCGGTCCGGGCCGTAGCTCTGCTCGATCTTCAGCACGCTGGAGAGCGGCACCATCTCGCCGCGTTCGTTGCGGGTCTGGATCAGGCCGATCGATTCGGCGTTGACGCGGAACCGCGAGTCGGCCTGGACGCGGACCTGGAAAGTGCGGCCGAACTGGTTGAAGTCGTTGACGTAGGCGCTGCCCAGATACACCTGCATCGCCTCGAACACGTCGGTGACGCGGACCCCGAGCTGGCGGGCGCGGGTGCGGTCGACTTCGGCGTACAGATTCGGGGTGTTGATGTTGAAGCTGGTGAACATCCCGGCCAGTTCCGGCGCGGTCTGCGCCTTCTTCATGAACGCCATCACCGCTTCGTTCAGCGCCTCGTTGCCGAACGAGGCGCGATCCTGGATCTGCAGCTTGAAGCCGCCGACCGTGCCCAGCCCCTGCACCGGCGGCGGCGGGAAGATCGCGGTGAAGGCGTCCTCGATCGTGGCGAACTCCTGGTTGAGCCGGCCGGCGATGGCGAAGCCGGACAGCTCGGGCGATTCGCGCTCGGCGAACGGGTCGAGGGTGACGAACACGATGCCGGCGTTCGGCGCGTTGGTGAAGCCGTTGATCGACAGCCCGGGGAAGGCCACCGCGCTTTCCACGCCCGGCGTCTTCAGCGCGATCTCGCTCATCTGCCGGATCACCGTCTCGCTGCGGTCCAGGCTGGCGCCGTCCGGCAATTGCGCGAAGCCGACCAGGTACTGCTTGTCCTGCACCGGCACGAAGCCGCCAGGCACCGCGCGGAAGACGCCGGCGGTGGCCACCAGCAGCAGCGCGAACAGGCCGAACATCAGGCCCTTGCGCGCGACCATCGCGGTCACGCCGCGGCCGTAGCCGGCGGAGCCGCGCCGGAACACGGCGTTGAAGCGGCGGAAGAAGCCGCCGAGGATGCGGTCCATGGCCCGGGTCAGCGCGTCCTTCGGCGCGGCATGGCCCTTGAGCAGCAGCGCGGCCAGCGCCGGGGAGAGCGTCAGCGAGTTGATCGCGGAGATCACGGTGGAGATCGCGATCGTGACCGCGAACTGCTTGTAGAACTGGCCGGTGAGGCCGCTGACGAAGGCCAGCGGGACGAACACCGCGACCAGGGTCAGCGCGATCGCGACGATCGGGCCGGTCACTTCCCCCATCGCCTTCAGCGTCGCTTCGCGCGGCGACAGGCCGCTCTCGATGTTGCGCTCGACGTTCTCGACGACCACGATCGCGTCGTCGACCACGATGCCGATCGCCAGCACCAGGCCGAACAGGCTCAGCGCGTTGATCGAGAAGCCGAGCAGGAGCAGCACCGCGAAGGTGCCGACGATCGAGACCGGAACCGCGAGCAGCGGGATGATCGAGGCACGCCAGGTCTGCAGGAACAGGATCACCACCAGCACCACCAGCAGCACCGCTTCGAGCAGGGTGGTCACGACCGAGTCGATCGAGGCGCGCACGAACTGGGTGGGGTCGTAGACGATGCTGTACTTGACGCCTTCGGGCATGTCCTTCTGCAGTTCGGCCATGGTCGCGCGGACCTGGTCGGAGATCTGCAGCGCGTTGCTGCCGGGCGACTGGAAGATCGGCAGGGCGACGGCGGGCTTGTTGTCGAGCAGGCTGCGCAGGGAGTAGTCGGCCGCGCCCATTTCGATCCGGGCGACGTCGCCCAGCCGGGTCAGCGCGCCGTCGGCATCGCTCTTGACGATGATCTCGGCGAATTCCTCCGGCGTCTTCAGCCGGCCCTGCGCGTCGATGCTGAGCTGGAAGTCGGTGCCCTGCGGCGCCGGCGAGGCGCCGACCACGCCGGCGGCGACCTGCACGTTCTGCTCGCGGATCGCGGCGACGATGTCGTTGGCGGTCAGCGAATGCCCGGCGACCTTCTGCGGGTCGAGCCAGATCCGCATCGAGTAGTCGCCGGCGCCGAACATCTGCACCTGGCCGACGCCTTCGATCCGCGCCAGCCGGTCCTTCACGTTCATCAGCGCGTAGTTGCGCAGATAGACCATGTCGTAGCGGTCGTTGGGCGAGCGCAGGTGCACCACCATGGTCAGGTCGGGGCTGCTCTTGACCGTGGTCACGCCGAGCCGGCGCACTTCCTCGGGCAGCCGCGGCAGCGCCTGGTTGACCCGGTTCTGCACCAGTTGCTGGGCGAGATCGGGGTCGACGCCGAGCTTGAAGGTGACGTTGAGCGTGAGCACGCCGTCGGTGGTCGCCTGGCTGCCCATGTAGAGCATGCCCTCGACCCCGTTCACCGCTTCCTCGATGGGGGTGGCGACGGATTCGGCGATGGTCTGCGGATTCGCGCCGGGATACTGGGCGCGGACGACCACGGTCGGCGGCACCACTTCCGGGTACTCGGAGATCGGCAGGCCGCGGATCGACAGCAGGCCGCCGATCAGGATCAGCAGCGACAGCATCGCGGCGAAGATCGGCCGGTCGATGAAGAACTTGGAGATGTTCATGACGGTAGGCTCGGGTGCGCGGGGACGAAGGGCCCCTGTCGCCGACGGGGCCGGCGAGGCGGAGAGGGTGGGAATTGCGCGGCGGCTGCGCCGCGCGGGGCCGCGACTGCGGCGCGGGGATCAGCGGGCGGCGAGCGCCTGCGAGGACCCGCCGCCGGCGGTGGCGATCTGCGGCGTGCGCGACATCGGCACCGGTTTCGGCGCGACGATCGCGCCCGGACGCACGCGCTGCAGGCCGCCGACCACGATGCGCTCGCCTGCGCGGAGGCCGTCCTCGACCACGCGCAGGCCGCCGCTGTGGCCGCCGAGATGGATCTCGCGGTAGTGCAGAGCGTTGCGCGCATCGACCACCAGCACGAAGCGGCGCGCCTGGTCGGTGCCGACCGCACGTTCATCGATCAGCACCGCCTCGCGCTGCGCGGCGTTGCCGACCTGCAGGCGGGCGAGCAGGCCGGGGGTGAGCGCGCCGTCCGCATTGTCGAACGCGGCGCGCATGCGGATCGTGCCGGTGCGCGCATCGAGCTGGTTGTCGATCGCGGTGATCCGGCCGTCGCGCGGGAATCCGTTGTCGTTCATCAGACCCATGCGCACCGGGATCGCATCGACGCCTTCGTTGCCGCGGCTGCCTTGCCCGGCGTGTTCGAGAAAGTTGCGTTCGTCCATGTCGAACTCGACGTACATCGGCGAGACGCTGACCACGGTGGTGAGCGCGGGGCCGCCCGGCGAGACCAGGTTGCCGCGGGTGATTTCGGCGCGCGAGACGCGGCCGGCGATCGGCGCGCGGATCCGGGTGTGGCCCAGATCGACCTCGGCGGCGCGCAGCACCGCGGCGGCCTGCGCCTGGATCGCCTGCGCGGCGCGCGCGGCCTCGCGGCGTTCGTCGTATTCGCGCTGCGAGATCGCCTGGATGGCGACCAGTTGTTCGGCGCGGCGCAACTGGCTCTGCGCCAGTTCGGCGCGCGCACGCTCGGTCTGCAGGCTGGCGCGGGCGCGTTCGACTTCGGCGAGGATCGCGCGATCGTCCAGGCTGAACAGCAGGTCGCCCTGGCGCACCAACTGGCCTTCCTGGAAATGCACGCCGGTGATCGCACCGGTCACGCGCGGCTGCACCTCGACGCGCTCGACCGCCTGGACGCGGCCGGAGAATTCGTCGTACAGGGTGACGGCGCGGCTTTCGACGACGGCGACGCTGACGGTGGGCGCAGCGGCGGCGGGTGGCGGCGCGGATTCTTCGCTGGCGGCGAGGGCGACGACGGTGGAAATGGCCGCGGCCAGCGCGGCGGCCAGCGCGAGCTTGCGCGGCGTGGTGGACAGGGCGGCTCGGAGGAAGGAAGCGTTCATGGCGGACCTCGGGGAATTCAGCGGATGTCGGGGGGGACGGGGGCGATGGCGGAACTGTCGGTTTGCGATGCGGGCGACGCCCGTCGTCGCGGCGACGGGCGCGGCGTTCGCCGTCGCGCCGGCAGGGTGTCGATGAATGCGCGGATCAGGCGCGCCGCGTCGGCGGTCGTCGCCGCGCGTTCGCGCTCGTCCAGCGGCGGATAGGACAGGCGCCCGAGATCGACCGGCACGCCGGCCAGACGCAGACGCTCGGCGTACTGCACGGCTTCGTCGCGTGCGGGGTCGCGGTCGCCGGTCAGGATCAGCGTGTTCGGCAGGCGCTGCAGGCGGCTGGCGAACAGCGGCGCGGCATACGGATGCAGGCCGTCCGCGGACTGGCTGAGATAGGCGCGCCACGCCGGTGCGCAGGGGCATTCGCCGGCAGCGCGCATCGACGGCGTGTTCTGGCTGGGATCGAGCAGCGGCGCCAGCAGGATCTGCGCATCGAAGGCGTGATCGCCGGCGCCGTGGCCGCGCAGGCCCTCGTCGCGGGCGCGCAACGCGAGCGCGGCGGCGAGATTGCCGCCGGCGCGTTCGCCGCCGATCAGCAGGCCGTTGCGGGCGGGCAGGGCGCGAAGCCCCTCGAACAGCGCATCCAGCGCCGCCGGGAACGGCTGCGCGGGGGCGAGCGGGTAGGCCGGCAGCCAGACCTCGACGAGGTCGGACAGCGCCTCGGCCAGGGCCAGTGCGTCTTCCGGGCGGCCGTCGGTGAACTTGCCGCCATGCAGCCAGACCAGGGTCGGCAGCGCCCGCGCACCGGCCGGCGGGGCCGTGCGGAGGGCGTCGAGGGTGCCGAAGCGGGGGGGCGGGGTGCGGGGCATGGCGGCGGTTCGGGAGAGGTGACGGGATGGGCAGGCACTGTGCACCTTTCGGAAAACCGGATAAATCCGTCGCGATTGATTTTTTTGTTCGGGATTGTTGAATAATGACCCTGCCCAGCCCCTGAGACCTCCCTCCCATGGCCATCGACCGCCTGAACGCGATGCGGATCTTCTGCCGGGTGGTCGAAGCGCAGAGCTTCACCCGCGCCGCCCAGTCGCTGTCCCTGCCCAAGGCCAACGTCTCGACGGCGGTGAGCAATCTGGAAGCCGAGCTCGGCGTGCGCCTGCTGCAGCGGACCACCCGCAACCTCAGCATCACCCCCGACGGCGCGGCGTATTACGAGCGCGTGGTCCGCATCCTCGGCGAGATCGAGGAGACCGAAAGCGCGCTGCGCAGCGCCACCGCATCGCCGAAGGGCCGTTTGCGCGTCGATCTGCCGGCGCTGATCGCGCGCTGGGTGGTGGTGCCGGCCCTGCCGGATTTCGTCGCCCGCTATCCGGACCTGGAACTGCAGGTCGGTGCGACCGACCGCACCGTCGACCTGATCGAGGAGGGCGTCGACTGCGTGATCCGCGGCGGCGAACAGCCCGATTCGACCCTGATCGCGCGCCGGATCGGCGACCTCCGCCTGATCCGCTGCGCTTCGCCGGACTATCTCGACCGGCACGGCCGGCCGCGCACGATCGAGGATCTGCGCGACCATCGCGTGATCCATTACTTCTACGCGCGCAGCGGCAAGATCCGCGAATTCCATCATCTCGATGAGCATGGTGCGCGCATCGAGATACCGCTGCCGCACCGTTTCAGCACCAACGACGCGGATACCTACACCGCCGCCGGCCTCGCCGGGCTGGGCATCATGCAGGGCGCGGAGATCGTGGTCGAACGGCTGATCGCCGAGGGCGCGCTCGAACCGGTGCTGCCCGAACTGCGCATCGAGCCGGTGCCGCTGTACGTGATGTACATGCACAACCGGCATCTGTCGGCCAAGGTGCGCGTCTTCGTCGACTGGGTCGCCAATCTGTTCGAGGAGAAGGGCCTGACCGCACGGGCGTGATGCGACGGCGACGGGCGCAGTCGTTTTCGTTATGCTGCCGCCATCGCCCGCGTCGGCATCCGCTGCTTCCCGATCATGTCATCGGCAGATTATCGCGATATCACCCGCTGGATCGTGGAGCAGGCCCGTGTCGGTCAATCCACCGATGCGCTGCTGCGCGCGATGTGCGACCGCGGCTGGGATCGCGCGCAGGCGCTGGGGCTGATCGCGCAGGCGCTGGGCCAGCGCGACACCGTGCCGGTGGTGCAGGCCGCGCCCTCGGCGCAGCCGGCGACTGCCGTGTCCGTTGCGACCGACGCGGCGGGCGAACGGCCGATGCCCGCACCGGCGCTGGAGGACGGCGCGATCGCGCTGGATGCCGGCGATCGGCGGGTGCCGCTGCTGACCGTGATGCAGACGCCGCAGATCGTATTGTTCGGTGATTTTCTCTCGAAGGACGAATGCGACCGTCTGGTCGAGGCCGCGCGGCCGCGGATGCGACGCTCGCTGACCACCGATGCGCAGACCGGCGACGACAAGGTCGACGAGGTGCGCACCAGTCGCGGCATGTTCTTCCAGCGCGGCGAGAGCGCGCTGGTGAGCCGGATCGAGGACCGCATCGCGCGTCTGCTGCACTGGCCGGTGGAGAAGGGCGAGCATCTGCAGGTGCTGCACTATCGTCCCGGCGACCGCTACGAACCGCACTACGACTATTTCGACCCCGCCGGCTCCGGCGTCGGCCCGGTGCTGGCACGCGGCGGCCAACGCATCGCCACCTTCCTGATGTATCTGCGCGAACCCGAACGCGGCGGCGACACCACGTTTCCGCAGCTCGGCCTGCGCTTCGCCCCGCGCCGCGGCTGCGCCCTGTTCTTCAGCTACGACCGGCCGGATCCTTCGACGAAAACCCTGCATGGCGGCGCACCGGTGCTGGTGGGGGAGAAGTGGGTGGCGACCAAGTGGCTGCGGGAGGATGTGTTCGTCTGATCGCCCGGAATCGGGTGGCGCGGTGGCGCAGTGCGGCCATCGTGCCCGGCGCCTCTTGACTGGCCGGTTTCCTGCCTGCGATGTCTGCGCCTGTCGCGCCGCGAATCAACGTGCGCGATGGGCGGCGACGAAACCGGCGGCCAGCAGGCCCAGGCCCACGAACGGCAGGCTGGCCAGGCCGATGAGGTCGACGGCCAGCCCGCCGAGCAATGCGCCGGCGGCGTTGCCGACGTTGAATGCGGAGACGGCGACCGACGACGCGAGGTCGGCCTTGTCGCCGGCGAGTTCGACCACTCGGGCTTGCGCCGCTGAGACGAACACCCAGGCCGACAGACCCCAGGCCATCGACAGCGCGAGCATCGCGATCGGCGCGCCCGCGGCGAGCGCGATGGCGACGAACACCAGGCCCTGGGCGAGGATCGCCCGGGCGACGATGCGCCGCGCGCCGCCGTTCGCCGATGCGCCGCCCCAGGCGCCGCCGATGGCGGAGAACACGCCGTACGCCAACAGTGCGCCGGGCACCCAACCGGCGGCGACGTCGCCGATGTCGGTCCAGAACGGCGCGATGTACGTGTAGACAGTGAACCAGCCCGTGTTCACCAGCGCGATCGCCAGGAAAATCAGCGCCAGCGCACGCAGCCGGAACACGCCCAGCATCTTGACGATGCCGGCACCTGCGCCGCGCAGGCCGGTCGCGATCGCGGCGTCGCCGGCCATCGCCGGCAGCAGTCGCCATGCCGCCACCGCGATCAGGACGGCCGCGGCGGCGATCGCCGCGTAAGGCAGTCGCCAGCCCCAGATCTGTCCGGCCCAGGCTCCGAGCGGCGTGCCGAACACGGTGGCCAGAGTGACCCCGCTCAGTACGGTCGCGATCGCGCCGGCCTCTTTCCCCGGTTCGCTCATCCGCGCCACGCTGGCGAAGGCGACGCCGTAGAACAGCCCGCCGAGCGCGCCGCCGAGGAAGCGCAGCCCCAGCGCCAGCCAATACGACGGCAGCGCGGCCAGCAGCAGATTCGCCAGGAGAAATGCGAGCATGGCGCCGACCAGCACGTTGCGTCGGTCGAAGCGCGCCGTTGCGCCGGCCAGCATCGGGCCACCGAGGGCGATGCCCAGCGCGAACGCGCCGACGAGCTGCCCGGCGGCCGACACCGACACGCCGAGGCCGTCGGCGACTTCGGGCAGCGTGCCCATCATCAGGAATTCGGACGTGGCGATGGCGAAGGCGCCGGCCGCGAGGACGAGGCGTTGGGGCAGGCCGAAGCGCGGCGAAGCGACAGCGGCCTCGCCCGGAAGGGCAAGGGTAATGCTCATGGAAAGTTCCTCGGATGAAGAGAGAGAGTTGCGCGCTCTGCGGCGATACTGCAGCGACGGTGCGAGAACGCTTCAGCTCGCGACGTTCTCGCGCAGATGCCGCAGCGAGGTCGTGCCCGGGATGACGACGATGTTCGGCGAGCGATCCAGCAGCCAGCGCAGGGCCTCCTGCGCCGGCGTGCGGCCTGCGCGCGGCGGCGCGTCGCCGCGCGCCGCGAGCGGCGCGCCGGGTTGCATGGGATGCGCGCCCAGCGGGCCATAGGGCACGAAGGCGATGCCGAGCTCGCGGGTGTAGTCGATCAGGGCGTCGTGTTCGCGTTCGATGCGGTTGTATCGGTTCTGCACCGAGGCGATCGCGGCGACCGCGCGGGCGCGATCGAGTTCGGCGCGGCCGATGTTGGACAGGCCGATCAGGCGGATCTTGCCTTCGTCGCGCAGCCGCGCCAGCGCGCCGACCGAGTCCTCGATCGGCACCTGCGGATCGACCCAGTGCAATTGATACAGATCGATGCGCTCGTGGCGCAGGGCCTGCAGACTGGTCTCGACCTGGCGGCGCAGGGCCGCAGGGCTGGCGTCGCGCCTGAGCTGCGTCGGTGAAAACTTCTCGATCCCGCCCTTGGTCGCCAGCACCACATCGTTGCGTTCGGCGAAGGCTTCGCCGAGCAGACGTTCGTTGTGCACCGGTCCATAGGCGTGCGCGCTGTCGAAGAAATCGACGCCGAGGGTCGCGGCTTCGCGCAGCAGGATCTTGCCCGCGTCCCAGTCCGCGTAGGGGCCGAAGTTGCCGGGCTGGCCGGTGAGGCGCATCGCGCCGAAGCCGATGCGGTGGACGTCGAGTTCGCCGCCGAGGCGGAAGGTGGTCGGTGCGCTCATGGCACGTTCCCCCCTCGCAATCTCGGTCCGGGTGTGGCGATCGGAAGCAGGCATGACGGGGCTCCGCGGTGGGTGTGGGGCGCATCTTCCCCGGCTTGCCTGATTTATGGCAGAGGATTTAAGCTGAAAGAACTTGTAAGCAAGGGTTTAAAAAATGGACCTGCGCCTGATCGAGATCTTCATCGAAGCCGCCCGTCGGCAGAGCTTCTCCGCGGCGGCGCGCGGGCTGCAGGTGACGCCCGCCGCGGTGAGTCAGAGCGTCCGCAGTCTGGAAGAGCGCCTCGGCGCGCGCCTGTTCACCCGCACCACGCGCAATGTGCGGCTGACCGACGAAGGGCGGCGTTACTTCGAGCGTGTCGAACCTGCGCTTCGCTCCCTGACCAGCGCCGCCGAAGCCCTAGCCGAGGAGCGCGACGAGATGCGCGGGTCGATCCGGATCAGCAGCACCACCGCCTTCGGGCGCACGCACGCGCTGCCGGTGCTGCGCGACTTCATGGACGCGCACCCCGGCATCGACATCGAGCTGTCGCTGAGCGACCAGTTCGTCGATCTGGTCGGCGAGGGCTTCGACTTCGCCATCCGCGGCGGCGCGCTGCCCCAGAACGACTATGTGTCCCGGCTGCTGCTGCCGATCACCCGGCTGGTGTGCGCCTCGCCGGATTACGCGCACGCGCACGGCCTGCCGCAGCGGATCGAGGACATCGCCCGCCATCGCTGCATCGGCATGCGCTCGAATCCCAGCCAACGTCTGTTCCCCTGGGAATTCGTGCGTGGGCGGCTACCGATCACTCTCGAGGTCTCCGCCGCCGCGTTGATCGTCAACGACCCGCAGGCCGCCGGCGAAGCCGCTGCGGCCGGTGTCGGTCTGGTCCAGCTCGGCAGCAATATCGTGATGCCGATGGTGGCCCAGGGCCGGCTCGTGACGTGTCTGGACACGTTCGTGCGCCCCAATCGCGGCATTTATGCCGTGTACCCGAGCCGCCGCTACTTGCCCAAACGCGTCTCCGCGCTGCTCGACGCGCTGACGCGGCATTTCGCCGAGCGGACGGACCTGTTGCCCGGCGCGTCGCGCGTCAGCGCTTCAATGCCCTGAGCGCATCCGCCATCGCGGTGTTCGCCGGCGGTGTGCTCTGGCCCGGACGCGGTTTCGCGACGGCGTTGCGGGGATCGCGCTGCGGCGGGCGTGCGCCGCGGTCGTTGCGGTTGTCCTCGCGGCGCTCGCCGCGTGTTTCCTTGCGCGTCTCGCCCGGCACATCGTCCAGGCGGCGGGTCAGGCCGATGCGCTTGCGCGGGACATCGACCTCCAGCACCTTCACCTTCACCACGTCGCCGACCTTCACGACGTCGCGCGGGTCCTTGACGAACTTGTCGGCCAGCGCGGAGATGTGCACCAGGCCGTCCTGATGCACGCCGATGTCGACGAACGCGCCGAACGCGGCGACGTTGGTCACCACGCCTTCGAGCACCATGCCGGGACGCAGGTCGGCGATGGTCTCGATGCCTTCGGCGAAGCGCGCGGCCTTGAATTCGGGGCGCGGGTCGCGGCCGGGTTTTTCCAGCTCCTTCACGATGTCGCGCACGGTCGGCAGGCCGAAGCGTTCGTCGGTGAACCGCTCCAGCTTCAGGCCGCGCAGGGTCGCGCCGTCGCCGATCAGTTGCGCGACCGGGCGGCCGCAGCTTTTCACGATGCGCTCGACCACCGGATACGCTTCCGGATGCACCGCCGAGGCGTCCAGCGGTTCGTCGCCGCCGGCGATGCGCAGGAAGCCCGCGCACTGTTCGAAGGTCTTGTCGCCGAGCCGCGGCACCTTGAGCAGTTCGCGGCGCGACCTGAACGCGCCGTGGGCATCGCGATACGCGACGATGTTCTCGGCGACCGACGCCGACAGGCCAGAGACCCGCGCCAGCAGCGGCGCGGACGCGGTGTTGACGTAGACGCCGACCGCGTTCACGCAGTCCTCGACCTTCGCATCGAGGGCGCGCGCCATCGCATAGGGATTCACGTCGTGCTGATACTGGCCGACACCGATCGCCTTGGGCTCGATCTTCACCAGTTCGGCCAGCGGGTCCTGCAGCCGGCGCGCGATCGAGACCGCGCCGCGCAGGCTCACGTCGAGGTTCGGGAATTCGCGCGCGGCCAGTTCCGAGGCCGAATACACCGAGGCGCCGGCTTCGCTGACCATCACCCGGGTGAGCTTGAGTTCCGGATGTTTCGCGATCAGCTCGGAGACGAGTTTGTCGGTTTCGCGCGAGGCGGTGCCGTTGCCGATCGCGATCAATTCAACTTTGTGGTCGGTGCAGATCCATTTGAGCACCGCGATCGAACCTTCCCACTGGCGTTTGGGTTCATGCGGATAGATCGTGTTGGTGACGACCAGTTTGCCGGTGGCGTCGACCACCGCGACCTTCACCCCGGTGCGCAGGCCCGGATCGAGCCCCATGACCACGCGAGGGCCCGCCGGTGCGGCCAGCAGCAGATCCTTGAGGTTGTCGCCGAATACCACGATCGCCTCGGTCTCGGCTTTCTCGCGCGCCGTGGCGACCAGCTCCAGCGAGAGCGTGGTCAGAAGCCGCGCGCGCCAGGCCAGGCGGCAGGTGTCGCCGAGCCACTTGTCCGCGGCGCGGCCCTGCGCGGCGATGCCCATCGCCAGCGCGACCCGGCCTTCGGCATAGGCGTGGCCCTGCTCGATGTCGGCGGTGGGTTCCAGATCCAGCGACAGCATCTCTTCGCGGCGCCCGCGCAGCAGCGCCAGCATGCGGTGCGATGGAATCGTCGCCAGCGCCTCGCAGTGATCGAAGTAGTCGCGGTACTTCGCGCCTTCGGTTTCCTTGCCGGCCAGCACCTTCGCGCGCAGCACGCCCTTCTGCTGCAGCCAGCCGCGCAGCTCGCCCAGCAGCCCGGCGTGCTCGCCGATGCGTTCGATCAGGATCGCGCGCGCGCCGTCCAGCGCGGCCGCGACATCGGCCACGCCCTTGTCGGCATCGACGTAATCCGCGGCGCGCGATTCCGGCGCCACCGACGGGTCGGCGAGGATCGCATCCGCCAGCGGCTCCAGCCCGGCCTCGCGCGCGATCTGCGCCTTCGTGCGCCGCTTCGGCTTGTACGGCAGATACAGATCTTCCAGCCGCGATTTGCTGTCGGCCGCGAGCAGATCGTCCAGCAGCGGTTTCGTCAGCTTGCCCTGCTCGGCGATCGACGCGAGGATCGCGTCGCGGCGTTCCTCCAGCTCGCGCAGATAGATCAGCCGCGATTCGAGATCGCGCAACTGCGTATCGTCCAGCCCGCCGGTGACTTCCTTGCGATAGCGCGCGATGAACGGCACCGTCGCGCCCTCGTCCAGCAGCCCGACCGCCGCGCGCACCTGCGCCGGCTGCGCGGCGATCTCGGCGGCGATGGTCTGGGCGATCTGCGCCGCGATCGTGGCGGGTGAGCGGACGGGGGCGGCAAGGCTTTCGGGCGTTTCGGCGGTGCTGGACATCGGGATTTCGGCAGTGAGCGTCGAGGTCCGATTGTCGCCCCCCGGCGTCGTTGCGGCCAGACTGGCGCTCGTGCGGAGGATATGTCAGGGTTCCAGAGAGTCGTTGATGTCAGCGGGGTCGGCGTTCAACGCATCGATCAACTGCTGCTGGTAATCGTGGAGATTGGCTGCGATGCCTACGGCCTGAATGTGAATCTCTTTCGCCTGAATCAGGCTGAGGCCGTGTCGTTCGCGGATCTGCCGGATGGCATCGCTTATCGACGCCCCGTCGTCGAGCAGCGCCCGCGTGTCGTTGCGGGCGATGTCGAGGTCGAAGCAGTCTTGTTCCGACATCAATCTCCCAACGTCAACAACGACGCATTCCCGCCCGCCGCCGTCGTGTTGACAGTGACGGTCTTCTCGGTCGCGAAGCGCGGCAGGTAGTGCGGGCCGCCGGCCTTGGGGCCGGTGCCGGAGAGGTTCTGGCCGCCGAAGGGCTGGACGCCGACCACCGCGCCGATCTGGTTGCGGTTGACGTAGATGTTGCCGACCTTTGCGCGCTTCGCGATGCGGTCGATGGTCTCGTCGATGCGCGAGTGGATGCCGAGGGTCAGGCCGAAGCCGGTGGCGTTGATGGTGTCGACGACCGCGTCGAGCTGGTCGGCTTTCCAGCGCAGGACGTGCAGGGCGGGGCCGAAGTTCTCGCGGGTGAGCTGCGAGAGCGCGGTCAGCTCCCAGGCGCGCGGTGCGAAGAAGGTGCCGTGCGCCACGCTGTCGTCGGTGGCGGCGGTGGCGATGAGTTTCGCGGTGGTCGCCATCTTCGCGGCGTGGTCTTCCAGCAGTTTCAGCGCATCGGCGTCGATCACCGGGCCGACGTCGGTCGAGAGCAGACCGGGGTCGCCGACCTTCAGTTCGGCCATCGCGCCGGCGATCATCTCGATCACCTTGTCGGCGATGTCTTCCTGCACGAACAGCACGCGTGCGGCCGAGCAGCGCTGGCCGGCGGAGGTGAAGGCCGAGGACAGCGCGTCCTTGACCAGTTGTTCGGGCAGGGCGGAGGAATCGGCGATCAGCGCGTTCTGGCCGCCGGTTTCGGCGATGAGGATGCCGATCGCGGCATCGCGTGCGGCCATCGCACGATTGATCGCGCGGGCGGTGTCGGTGGAGCCGGTGAAGGCGACGCCGGCCACGCGCGGATCGCGGGTCAGCGCGGCGCCGACGGTGGCGCCGTCGCCGGGCAGGAACTGCAGCACGGCTTCGGGAATACCGGCCTCGTGCAGCAGCTTCACTGCGGCGTAACCGATGAGATTGGTCTGCTCGGCGGGCTTGGCGATCACGCTGTTGCCGGCGGCGAGCGCGGCCGCGACCTGGCCCATGAAGATCGCCAGCGGGAAGTTCCACGGCGAGATGCAGACGAACACGCCGCGGCCGGCGAGCTGCAGGGTGTTGGATTCGCCGGTCGGGCCGGGCAGGGCTTCGGGCGCGAAGTGCTTGCGCGCCTGGCCGGCGTAATAGCGCAGGAAATCCACCGCTTCGCGCACTTCGGCGACGCCGTCGGGGATGGTCTTGCCCGCTTCCTTGGTGCAGACCGCGATGTAGAACGCCATGCGATCTTCCAGCAGCTTCGCCGCGTGTTCGAGAATCGCGGCGCGGCTGGTCGCGGGGGTGGCGTCCCAGTCGGGCTGGGCGGCGACCGCGTTCTGCAGCGCGCGCTCGACCGTGGCGCTGTCGGCGGCCTGCCAGTGGCCGACCACTTCGCGGCGGTCGGCCGGATTGGTCACCGCGAGGCGTTCGCCGGAGATGGTCGCGCCCGGCACCAGCGGAGCGGCGGTCCAGGTGCCGGCGCCGGCGGCGTTGACCTGCGCGGCGAGCGCCTGCAGTTGCGAATCGTTGGCGAGGTTGATGCCCATCGAATTGTCTCTTTCATGGCCCTGGCTGCGGTACAGATCGACCGGCAGCGGGATGCGCGGATGCGGGATATGTTCGAACGCGGACACGATCTCGACCGGATCGCGCACGAGGTCGTCGATCGATACCGTCTCGTCGGTGATGCGGTTGACGAAGCTGGAGTTGGCGCCGTTTTCGAGCAGGCGGCGCACCAGATAAGGCAGCAGGTCCTCGTGCGAACCCACCGGTGCGTAGACGCGGCAGGGCACGTTCAGGCGGTCGGCCGGGATCACCTCGGCGTAGAGGTCGTCGCCCATGCCGTGCAGTTTCTGGAACTCGTACTTCGACGTCGCGCTGGCGGCGGCGTCCGCGCCCAGTACGGTGCGCGCCATGCGATGGATCGCGGCGATGGTCTGCGCGTTGTGGGTCGCGAACATCGGATAGACCGCGTCGGTCGCCTCCAGCAGCCGCCGCGCGCAGCCCTGATAAGACACGTCGGTGTTGGGCTTGCGGGTGAACACCGGATAGCCGGCCTGGCCGTCGACCTGGGCGCGCTTGACCTCGCTGTCCCAATACGCGCCCTTGACCAGACGCACCGGAATCCGGCGGCCGAGGCTGCGCGCGCGGCCGGCGATGCAGTCGATCACGAACGGCGCGCGCTTCTGGTAGGCCTGCACGACGATGCCGAAGCCGTTCCAGCCGGCCAGCGATGCGTCGCCGAGCACGTCGAAGATCAGATCCAGCGACATTTCGAGGCGATCGGTTTCCTCGGCGTCGATGGTCAGGCCGATGCCGTAACGTTTCGCCAGTTGCGACAGTTCCAGCAGGCGCGGGCCGAGTTCGGCGTACACCCGCGCGCGCTTGGCGTGTTCGTAACGCGGATGCAGGGCCGAGAGCTTGACCGAGATGCTCGGCGTTGCGAAGACATCGGCATCGAGGAAGTCGCCCTTGTCGCCGCTGCGGCCGATGGCGTGGATCGCCTGTCGATAGGCGTCGAGGTAGCGCAGGGCGTCGCGGGTGGTCAGCGCGCCCTCGCCGAGCATGTCGAAGGAATAGCGATAGGCCGCGTTGTCGCCCTTGCGGCTGCGGGCGAGCGCCTCGTCGATCGTGCGCCCCATCACGAATTGATGGCCCATGATCCGCATCGCCTGGCGCACCGCCAGCCGGATCACCGGCTCGCCGACCCGGCCGATCAGGCGCTTGAAGGCGTTGTGGACGTCGCGCTTGGTGTCGTCGGCCAGATCCACCAGTTTGCCGGTCAGCATCAGGCCCCAGGTCGAGGCATTCACCAGGACCGAGTCGGACTGGCCGAGGTGCCGCTTCCAGTCGGCGTCGCCGAGTTTGTCGCGGATCAGCTTGTCGGCGGTCTCCTGGTCGGGGATGCGCAGCAGGGCCTCGGCCACGCACATCAGCAGCACGCCTTCCTCGCTGCCGAGGTCGTACTGGCGCATGAAGGCTTCGATCGCACCCTGGTCCCGGGCCCGCATCCGGACCCGGCGCACGAGGTCGGCGGCAGTGGACTGGATCTCGGCGCGGTCGGCCTCGGGCTGGCGCGCGGCGCCCAGCAGTTCGCGGACATGGGCGGTTTCGTCGCGGACCCAGGCCGCGGTGATCGCGGCGCGGAGGGGGTCGGCCGCGGCCGGCAGTTCGGGGGCGAGAAGGGCGTTCACGGGGGTCCGATCGACGGCGAGGGGCGGATACTAGCAGCGCCCGAGGCCCGATTTGTACCCCTTCGGCCCGGGATGCGCGACGGGTTCGGCTTGCCCCTCCCGGCGCCGAACGGCTACCATTCTCCGGTTTCCCGGGACCCGATTCTGCGGCTGGTGCGCGTCACCGCCTGCATATGCCGCACGGGTTCCCGCGTATGTCCTAATCAGCAACGGCCCGTGACGGGCCGCGAATCCGGGGTGTTGGGCCATGGTGCGAGCGCGTGCGTTGACGAGGGGATGGGCCAGGCTGGCGATGCTGCCGACGGCATTGCTGCTCCCGGTGATGGCGATGGCCCAATCGGCCGACCCCAAGCCGTGGCAGCTCAACATGGGCCAGGGCGTCACCCAGACCTCCAAGAACGCCTACGACGCCCACATGCTGGCGCTGTGGATCTGCGTCGCGATCGGCCTCATCGTGTTCGGCGCGATGTTCTACGCGATGTTCAAGTTCCGTCACTCCAAGGGCGCCAAGCCGGACGTGAACTTCACCCACAGCACCAAACTCGAGATCGTCTGGACGGTGGTCCCGATCATCCTGCTGGTGGTCATGGCGGTCCCGGCCACGGCCAAGCTGATCGCGATGTACGACACCCGCGACGCCGAGATGACCGTGAAGGTCACCGGTTATCAGTGGCTGTGGAAGTACGAGTACCCGGGTGACAAGCCGGGCGAGAGCGTGAGCTTCACCAGCCGCCTCGACCGCAAGAGCGAAGCCCTGCGCCAGAGCGGCAAGGTGCCGACCGCT
>JBIJAD010000292.1:0-5187 GCA_044345955.1 Lysobacteraceae bacterium | reverse complement strand
CGCGACGGCGCGCGATAGCGCGGTCGCGGCGGCGTGCGGAGGACGGCTCAGCCGGTCTCTCCGTTGCGGGCGAGGCTTTCGCCGCGATGGTGGTCCACCATTTTTTCCTTGTGCTTGATCAGCAGGCGGTCGAGTTTGTCCGCCAGCAGGTCGATGGCCGCGTACATGTCCTGCGCGTCGGCGTCGGCGTGAAGGGTCTTGCCGGAGATCTTGATCGTGGCCTCGGCCATGTGTCGGGGCTTCTCCACGCTGAGCTGGGCGCGGACGGTGTCGATCGGGTGTTCGAAGTGGCGGCCGAGCCGCGCGAACTTGTTTTCGACGTAATCGCGCAGGGCGGGAGTGACTTCGATCTGGTGGCCGTGGGTTTCGATACGCATCGACGGTGTCCTCTGTTCGCCGGGCCTGTCACCCATCGCGGCGTCGGGCCCGGCCCGTCGGCAGCGCGATGCCGGCGCACCTCGCAGACGGGAGCGCCGTACCGGAAGACATCGGGGTCGTCCGTCCCCGGAACAAGGACGGGCCGCGCACGACGGCTTCTCCAGGACAGGGTACCCCAGACCGTCGCCGGTGCAAGTACGCGCGCCCCGGTTTTGCGCATCCGCACGGTTCAGCGCATCGGCCCACGCCGGCACCGCGTCCAGGACGTCGCGCCCGCGAATCAATCACTTGGGCGATCGATTCGCGAGCGGCACATCCCTGCGCCGCGGCAACGCTGACCGATTCTGCGTTGCCCTAGGACATCCGCACGCGTTCGTGCGAGGCCGGGATGTTCATCGCTTCCCGGTACTTGGCGACGGTGCGCCGCGCGACCGGTACGCCGGAGGCCTTGAGGGTGTCGGCGAGTTTGGCGTCGGACAGCGGCTTGCGCGGATTCTCTTCCTCGATCAGTCGGCGGATCATCGACTGGATCGCGGTGCTGGAGGCCTCGCCGCCGCCATCGGTGCCGATGCCGGAGGCGAAGAAACTGCGCAACGGCAGGGTGCCGCGCGGGGTCATCGCGTATTTGCGGGCGATCGCGCGCGAGACCGTGGACTCGTGCAGGCCGACTTCGGCCGCGACCTCGCGCAGGGTCAGCGGGCGCAGCGCCTGTTCGCCGAATTCCAGATAGCCCGACTGCTGCCGGATCAGGCAGCGCACCACCTTGAGCAGGGTTTCGCCGCGCGCTTCCAGGTGCTTGAGCAGCCAGCGCGCCTCCTGCAGCCGGCCGCGCAGATAGCTGGCGTCGGTGGCGCTGGCGTGCTGGATCATGCCCTCGTAGGCGCGATGGATGGTCAGTCGGGTGTGGCTGCCGGCCAGGGCGGTGCGCCACAGGCCGTTGTGGCGCCAGATCACGCAGTCGGGGGTGATGTAGGTGTCGGCGCTGGTGCCGCCGAGCTGGGAACCCGGGCGCGGGTCCAGCGAGCGCACCAGTTGCAGTCCGGTCGCGGCACGTTCGCCGTCGACTCCCAACTCCGCGGCCAAAGCCTCGGTCCCGAGTCGCGGCAGCCGCTCCAGCAACTGATCGACGATCCGCAGCGCCTCGGCCCGGCCCGGGGTGTCGTCGGAGAGCGCGTCCAGTTGCAGCCGCAGGCATTCGCGCAGGTCGCGTGCGCCGACCCCCAGCGGGTCGAAACGCTGGATCCGGTGCAGCACCGGCAGGACGTCGGCCGGGCCGATGTGCAGCTCCGGGCGCAGGGCTTCGGCGATGTTCTCCAGCGGCTCGCGCAGGTAGCCGTCGTCGTCGATGGCGTCGATCAGGGCCGCGCCGATGCGCTGGTCGCGTGGCGACAGGCGGGTGAGGTTGAGCTGCCAGGACAGATGGTCGTGCAGCGACTCGACCTGGCTGAGCCGGTCCATCGGGTCCAGACCATCCTCGTCGCCGCCGCCACTGCCGCCGCCCGCGCCGGCGCCGGTGTTCCAACTGTCGGGCGGCTCCCAGGCATCCTCGGCATCGGCGGCGGATTCGCCGCGCTCCGTGGCCTCCTCGGCGACGGTCGGGGCTTCCGCCACCGCCGCATCGGGCAGGCCTTCGGGGGCTTCGGCGGGGGATTCGTCCCAGTCCAGCAGCGGGTTGCTCTCCACCGCCAGCGCGATCTCGTTTTCCAGTTCCAGCGAGGAGAGCTGCAGCAGATGCAGGGCCTGACGCAACTGGGGCGTGAGCACCAGTTGCTGTCCGAGCGATGTCTGCAGGCGGGGCTTCATGCCGCTATGTTAGGGCCTCGGGCGACTCCGTGAAGCCCCTTGGCGCGATCCTTGCGAGGGAAAGGGATGAATTTTTCGTGATCGTCGTCGCGACCCGTTCAGGCGAGTGGCCGCACCGGCCGCCGCGACCGGTTCGGGGTCACAGCCGGAACGATTCGCCCAGATAGACCCGGCGCACGTCCTGGTTGGCCAGCAGCGCGGCCGGCGCGCCCTGGGCCAGCACCTTGCCCTCGTTGAGGATGTAGGCGCGATCGCAGATGCCGAGGGTTTCGCGGACGTTGTGATCGGTGATGAGCACGCCGATGCCGCGATTCTTGAGGTGACGCACGATGCGCTGGATCTCGCCGACCGAGATCGGATCGACGCCGGCGAAAGGCTCGTCGAGCAGGATCATCCGTGGCCTGGCGGCCAGCGCGCGCGCGATCTCGACCCGACGTCGTTCGCCGCCGGAGAGGCTGGCGCCGATCTGCTCGGCGACGTGACTCACCTGCAGTTCTTCCAGCAGCGCCGAGAGTTCGCGCTCGCGGCCGTCGCGGTCCAGATCCGGCCGCAGTTCCAGCACGAGACGCAGGTTGTCGGCGACGCTGAGCCGACGGAACACCGAAGGTTCCTGCGGCAGATAACCGACGCCGCGCTTGGCGCGCGCGTACATCGGTTCGCCGGTGATGTCGTGGCCGTCGAGCACGATGCGGCCGGCATCGGCCGGCACCAGGCCGACGATCATGTAGAAACACGTGGTCTTGCCGGCACCGTTGGGGCCGAGCAGGCCGACGACTTCGCCGGCATCGAGGGTCAGGGCGAAGTCGCGCACGACCTCGCGCGCCTTGTAGCGTTTGCGCAGACCCTCTGCGACCAGCATCAGGGTTTGTCCTGCGCCGGCGGGGTGTTCTGCTGTGCGGCCTTGGGCACGATCGTCATCGACACCCGGCCGTTGCCTTCGCCGCCGCTGTCGACGCGGCCGCTCTTGAGGTTGTAGGTCAGGCGCTGGCCGCGGGTGCTGCCGCGCGGGGTGGCCACGGTGTAGTTGCCGGTCAGCACGATGATATCGGTGATCATGTCGTATTCGATGCGGTCGGCCTTGGCGGTCATCCAACTGCCGTCGTCCATCTGCTGCTTCAGTACCGCCTGGTTGCCGGTGAGCACCGCGCGTACCGGCTCGCTGCCGCGCTGGTGGATGTCGGCGCGGGCGGCGCGGATGTCGAGGGTGCCCTGGGTGATGACCACACCGCCGGTCAGCACGCTCACGCCGTTGCCGTCGAGGCTGCCCTCGGCGCGGTCGGCGGCGATGTTCATCGGCTGGTTGCGATCCGATTCGCGGGCGCCGGCGAGCCCGGAGACGGCGAACGCGACTGCGGCGAGCAGCAGCGGCAGCGGCCGGAGGCGGAGCGGAGCGCGGGCGGTGTCAACGGTTCTGGGGCGCATAGCGGGTCTGGACCTCGGAGCGGAACACGTAGCGTTTCGTGGTCGTGGACACCGCAAAACCGCGTCCACTGAGTATAGAGCCGGGCTGGACGATGGTCACGACATCGTCGCTGGCGGCGCGGTTTTCGCGCGGAAAGACGCTCAGCCGCTCGGTATTCATGGTGATCGGGCGTATGTCCTCGGGCGGACCATTGGCCTTGACCCCGCCCTGCAGCCGGATCTCGCGCTGGTCGGCGCTGACCCAGCCGCTGTCGGCGCGGATCTCCCAGTAGCCGCCGCTGCCGTTGGGCACGAAGAACAGCGGCGTACGCAGCGACAGGGTCTCGTCCCCGGGCTTCCGGTCCAGGCGCGGCGCGCGCAGAGTGAAGGACTCGGCGCCTTCGCCATCGAGCGCGACCAGTTCGAAATCGCGCAGCACGTAGTCCGGCCGCTCCCTGGCGGCCGTCGCCTGCGCCGGGGGCTGGCGGTGCTTCCACACCGCCCAGCCGCTGAGCGCGGCGCCGACCAGGAGCAGCACGATCACCACGCCGCGCCAGCTCATGCGCGTTCTCCGCGCACATGCGGCGGCAGCGGGTCGTCGATCCGACCCTGCGCCGAGAGCAGCAGGTCGCACAGTTCGCGCGCCGCGCCCTTGCCCGCCTTGGCGCGGGTGCGCAGGGTCGCGGCCTCCAGCGCGCAGGCGTGGGCATTGCCCGGCGCCACCGACAGCCCGACCGCCCGCATCGCCGCCAGGTCGGGCAGGTCGTCGCCCATGAAGCAGACCGCTTCCGGGCCGATGCCGAGTTCGGCGCAGAGCTCACGCACGCAGGCGAGTTTGTCCTTCACGCCGATGTGCGCGCGCACGCCGAGTTCGTTGGCGCGGCGCAGCGCGACCTCGCTGTGGCGCGCGGTGATCAGCGCGACCTGGATCCCGATCGAACGCAGCAGCACCAGGCCCTGGCCGTCGTGGACATGGAAGGCCTTGAGCTCGCGGCCTTCGTGGTCGAAATACAGGCGCCCGTCGGTGAGCGTGCCGTCGACGTCGAAACAGACCAGACGGATGTTGCCGGCCAAGGTCAGCAGCGCGTCGTCGGCGGCCGCCTGATGGGCGAGAGAGGCGTGTTCCGTGGTCATACGACCCGCGCGCGCAGAAGATCATGGATGTTGAGCGCGCCGACGACCCGACGTTCGCCGTCGAGCACCAGCAGCGCGTTGATCTTGTGCGTCTCCATCAATTGCGCCGCCTCGACCGCCAGCGCATCGGCGTCGATCGTGACCGGAGTGCGGGTCATGACCTTGTCGATGCGGGTGCCGCGCACGTCGTTGGACGGGTCGGCGAGCGAGCGGCGCAGATCGCCGTCGGTGTACAAACCGAGCAGGCGGTTGTCGGCATCGACCACTGCGGTCATGCCCAGACGCTTGCGGCTCATTTCGAGCAATGCATCGCCGAGGGTCGCGTCCGGTCCGACCCGGGGGATGTCGTCGCCGGCGTGCATCACGTCGGCGATGTGCAGCAGCAGGCGGCGGCCGAGCGCGCCGGCCGGGTGCGAGCGGGCGAAATCGTCGGAGGTGAAGCCGCGGGCTTCGAGCAGGGCGACGGCGAGC
>JBIJAD010000291.1:0-5196 GCA_044345955.1 Lysobacteraceae bacterium | reverse complement strand
GCCTGGATCTGCAGACCGAGCACGAGCGCTGGCTGACCGAGACCCACGTCGGCCGCCCGGTGGTGGTGATGAACTACCCCGAGCACATCAAGTCGTTCTACATGCGCCTCAACGACGACGGCAGAACCGTGGCGGCGATGGACGTGCTGGCCCCGGGCATCGGCGAGATCATCGGCGGCTCGCAGCGCGAGGAGCGCCTCGACGTGCTGGACGCGCGCATCGCCCAGTTCGGCCTCGACCCGTCGCATTACCAGTGGTATCGCGACTTCCGCCGCTACGGCACCGTGCCGCACGCCGGTTTCGGCCTCGGCTTCGAACGTCTGGTGGTCTACGTCTGCGGCCTGTCCAACATCCGCGACGCGATTCCCTACCCGCGCGCGCCGGGGCATGCGGAGTTCTGAGCCCGACGCATCGCGGACGCGGCTCGCATCACGATCCACGCGCAACCTCCCGTTCGCGGCGGAAACCGCTCCTACGGCAAGAAAAGACGACACGACATGATTCTCTTCATCGCCCTCGTCGCGCTCGCGCTGGCCATCGCCGGCGCCACCGCGTTCGTGATTTTCTGGCCACTGACCCTGGTGCATCTGCGCGACCGTCATCCGCAACTGCGCGACGGGCTGGCGTCGCCGGCGTTCGCGCATCCGTCCGCGCTGTGGTGGCTGCTGAACGGCGGTTACCGGGTCGCGAAGGACCGCAATCTCGACGGGCTGGCGACGCCGGCGCGGATTTCGCTCGGCGTGATCCTGCTCGGACTGGGGATTTCCGGCGTGCTGTGGCTGTGGTCGGTGGCGCCATGAGCGTCGGGGCCGCAAGCCGCGACGACGCGGCGCGCACCGAATGGTGGCTGGCCAGCCTCGGGCGCACGCTCGTGTGGGCGCGACTGCGGGTGCGCGAGGCCGGCACCGCCGAAGTCTTCGACAGCGACGGCAACACCCTCGCCTACGACAGCGAAGACAGTGCCCGCGCGGCGCTGATGGACGCCGAGTTCGTGTCCTTCGAAGGGCTGGACGCGGAAGATGCGCTGGAACGCGGCTTCGCGCTCGGCGAGATCGCCCCGCCCGATGCCGAGGACGACGCCGCACTGCGCGCCCGCATGGTGCAGACGCTGGGCGCCAGGGGCTGAGACAGAGGGTCGGCGCGATGTACCTTCCCCGCCATTTCGCCGAGCACGACCTGACCGCGCTGGATGCGCTGATCGACACCCATCCCTTCGTCACCCTGATCAGCCAGGGCGACGACGGCGCGCCGTTCGCCAGTCATCTGCCTGTGCTGTACCGGCGCGAGGGCGAGGACATCCTGATCGAAGGCCACTGGGCCAGGCCGAACCCGCAGGCCGCTCATGTCGGGCGCATGCTGATGATCGTGCACGGCCCGCATGCCTATGTGTCCCCGAGCGTGTACCCGGACAAGGAAGCCGCGGCGCGGGTGCCGACCTGGAACTACGCGGTGGCGCATCTGCGCGGTACGGTCGAGTGTTTCGAGGATGCGCCGATGCTGGCGGATCTGGTCGATCGTCTGAGCCGGCGTTTCGAGGCGACGGTCGGCCGCGACTGGCGTTTCGAGGCCGCGCGTCCGGACCATCATGCGCAACTGCGCGGCATCGTCGGCTTCCGTTTCCTGCCTACGCGCATCGATCTGAAATTCAAGCTCAACCAGAACCATCCTCCGGCCAACCGGCGTGCGGTGCGCGACGACCTCGCCGGCCGCGACGACCCGGACGCACGCGCGCTGGCCGCGCTGATGGGCGACGAATGAGCGCACCGGCCGAGGCTGCGCCGGACGTTTCGCGTCGTCCACCGCGGATCGTGCTCGCCGACGGCACGGTAGAGGCGCTGAAATGGCTGGCGCTGCTGCTGATGACCTGCGATCACGTCAACACCTACGTGTTCGATCGCGAGATTCCGTGGATGTACGCGCTGGGGCGCCTGGCCCTGCCCCTGTTCGCGGTGGTCCTGGCCTACAACCTGGCGCGGCCGGGCGCCTTCGCGCGCGGCGCGCATGCGCGGGCGCTGAAAAAACTGCTGATCTTCGGCGCGCTGGCGACGCCGGCGTTCGTCCTCGCCGGCATCGACGCCGGTATCGCGCTGTACGGCTGGTGGCCGCTCAACATCCTGTTCCTGTTCGCGGCGGCGACCGCCTGCGCCTGGCTGATCGAACGCGGCGGAGCGCTCGGCTGGTCCGGTGCGGCGCTGGTGTTCCTGGTCGGCGGCGGTCTCGCGGAATTCTCCTGGCCCGGGCTGGCGTTCACGCTCGCCGTGTGGTGGTACTGCAAACATGCATCGTGGCCGGCGGCCGTCGTCGCGCTCGTCTGCTGGGCGGGGCTGCATGTCGTCAATGCGAATCTCTGGGCATTGGCGGCCTTGCCCCTCGTGCTGACGGCGCCCTCGTGGCGGCTGCGCGTACCGCGCCTGCGCTGGGCGTTCTACGTCTACTACCCCGTGCACCTGAGCGTGCTGTGGGCGATCCAGCAGACGATCCGCTAGGCTTGGCCGCCATCCGCGACCACGGCGACCGCGGCGATCGCCGCCCCGCCGTCCATCCCCTTCGCCATACCGCATGAGCCCATCGCCATGGATCTGAATCTTGCCGGCCGCCACGCCCTCGTCTGCGGCGCCTCCGAAGGCATCGGCCGCGCCGCGGCGCACGAACTCGCCCTGCTCGGCGCCGACGTGACCGTGCTGGCGCGGCGCGCGCAGGCCCTCGAAGCGGTGGTCGCCGCCCTGCCCGATCGGAGCGAACAGCGCCATGGCTTCGTGGTCGCGGATGCGGCCGACACCGACGGCCTGCGCGCCGCGGTCGCCGCGCTGGTCGCGACCCGCCCGGTGCACATCCTGGTCAACAACACCGCCGGCCCACCCGGCGGCCCGGTGCATGCCGCCGACGAGGCCGCCTTCCTCGACACCTTCCGCCGCCATCTGCTGGCCAATCAGGCTCTGGTGCAGACGACCCTGCCGGGCATGCGGGCCGCGGGCTGGGGCCGGATCGTCAACGTGATCTCGACCTCGGTGTACGAGCCGATCCCCAATCTCGGCGTTTCCAACACCGTCCGCGGCGCGGTCGCGGGCTGGGCCAAGACCCTGTCGCGCGAGCTGGCCGCCGAGGGCATCACCGTGAACAACGTGCTGCCCGGTTACACCGAGACCGCACGGCTGACGCAGATCCTGCAGGACCGCGCGCGGGCGGCCGGGCGCGAGGAGGCGGACATCGCCGCCGGCATGCGTCAGACCGTGCCCGCCGGGCGCTTCGCCCGCGCCGAGGAAGTCGCGGCGGCGATCGCCTTCCTGTGTGCGCCCGCCGCCGGTTACATCAACGGGGTCAGCCTGGCGGTGGACGGCGGGCGGATGCAGTCGATCTGAGGCCGGCACCGCAGTGCAGACGGCCCGCACTTGCCGGGCGGCTGCATGGGCTATGCTCTGCATGGGCCTGCCTCACCCTCCGCCACCCCGAGCCGCCGCGATGTCCGCCGAAGACACTTCCCGCGAAGAACGCCGCCGTGCGCCCCGGCACCCCTACGACTGCACGGTGCTGATCGCGCGCGGCGCGGACGGTTTTCTCGGACAGATCGACAACGTCTCCGCCACCGGCTGCCGGGTCACCCGGCCGCACGACTGGTCGCTCGCCGATGGCACCGAGGTCCGGCTGTGGCTGCTGATCGACGATGCCCACGTGTTCAGCGCTGCGGCGCGGGTGGTGTGGACCGATCCGCGCTTCGTCGGTTTCGCCTACCTCGAAGCACAACCGCTCCCCGGCTGAACACGCGCGTCCATGCGACCGGGGTTGCCGCCGGGCGCCGGCTTGGGCAGTCTGGTGGCCGGTGCATCATGGAAGGGGGAATCCTCCGCATGGAAGAAGTACTGCTCGGGGAACGCCGCGCCGGCGACCGCGTCCCTTACGCGATGCAGGTGATGATTCTCTCCGGCGAACACGCCTGGGCGGCGGACGTGCTCGATCTGTCCGAAGGCGGCTGTGGCGTGTTCCGGCCGGCCGGCTGCCTGCTGCAGGAGGGCAACGTCGCGCGGCTGCTGTTCTTCGCCGGCCCGGGCCCGGCGGTGCCGGTCTCGGCGCGGATCGCGCGCATCGGCGAGCGCCATCTCGGCTTCGAATATCACGAATTGCAGGCCATTCCGCCCAGTATCGGTTGAGTCATGCCCGAAGGCCCCGAGATCCGCCGCACCGCCGATCGCCTCGCCGCCGCCGTGCTCGGCAACCCGCTGCGCTCGGTCTGGTTCGCGTTCCCCGCGCTGAAAGCGCACGAGAAACGCCTGCGCGGGCGCCGCATCGAAGCGATCGCGCCGCGCGGCAAGGCGCTGCTCACTCGCTTCGACAACGGCTGGACCCTCTACACCCACAACCAGCTCTACGGCAGTTGGTCGATCGCCGCGGCCGGCGAGCGGCCCGAGACCGGGCGTTCACTGCGGGTGGCGCTGGAGACCGAACGCTGCGCGATCCTGCTGTACTCGGCGTCCGACGTGGAGATGTGGCGCAACGACGAGATCGAACGTCACCCGTTCCTCGCCCGCCTCGGCCCCGACGTGCTCGATCCCGCGCTGGACGCGGCGCAGGTGGAGGCCCGTCTGCAGGATGCGCGTTTCGCCGGTCGCAGCCTCGGCGCGCTGCTGCTGGATCAGGGCTTTCTCGCCGGCATGGGCAACTACCTGCGTTCGGAAGCGCTGTTCGCGGCGCGACTGCGTCCGGAACGGCGTCCGCGCGAGCTCGACGGACGCGAGCGCCGGCGCCTGGCGAAGGCGCTGCTGGACCTGCCCAGGCGCAGCTACGCCACCCGCGGCATCGCGCCCGCCGGCGGCATGCGCGCCGATTACCTGAGCGACACGCCCGGCGCATTCCGATTCCGCGTGTTCGATCGCGAAGGTTTGCCTTGCCCCGCCTGCGGCCGCGCGGTGATCCGCCGCGAGAACGGCGCGCGACGGCTGTATCTGTGTCCCGATTGCCAGCATTGAACGCCTGTTCGAGCGCAGTCGCATCGCGCGGCGACGCACCCTACGCCGGCGCATGCAGGGACAGCGCGCGGCGCAGCCGGTAAGCTTGGCGGATGCAGAATTTCGGTCCCTGGATCGGCGGCAGCGAACGCCCGGCGCGCAGCGGACGCACCCTGGACGTGCACGACCCCGCGCGCGCGCGGGTCTACGCGCAGGTCGCCGCCGGCGACGGCACGGATGTGGCCGACGCGGTCGG
>JBIJAD010000289.1:0-5211 GCA_044345955.1 Lysobacteraceae bacterium | reverse complement strand
CGGCGCCTTCGTAGTCGAGCATGCTCAATCGATCCGCGGACGCAGTTCGCCCAACTCGCGCAAGTGATCGCGTACCGCCGCCTCCAACGCCAGATGCAGCGCATGCGGATCGACCGCGAGCGTCGCCGCCATCTGCGCCGACACACGCGCCGGCCAGTTCAGCCAGGCATCGCGCTCATCGCGCGCCAGCTTGAAGACGTGCGCGACGACCTGCGAACGCTCGACCAGTTCGCCCTTGAGCCGCGCCAGTCGCACCTTGTTCGTCTGCGCCTTGACGACTTCGTTGACGGTGCGCGCTTGCAACAGCGAAGCACCACCGGATGGCAGCGCCGCCGCGCCGGTGTCGCGACCGGAATCGGCCGCCTCTGGCACCGCCACGCGTGGCGCGCGCGCCTGTGTGCCGTTGCGTGCGGGCGCGGAATTGCGCGTCCACTCCGCATCCGCCTTCGCCGCGTCGATCGTGCCATCGGCCTCCGGTGTGATGCGTCCGGCGCGGATCGCTTTGTGGACGGCTGTATCCGTCACGCCGCGATGGCGCGCGTAGGCGCGTATCGAAAGTCCCATGCCGATGATCGATGAATGACTTGACTTCACGCGCGAACAGCGCGCTTCGCGGCGACATGCCGTCTGTGTGCTGAACACGCGTGGATGGTTTGAGGTACCGCTTGGCTTCGGTGCGGAACAGCGCGTTCATCCCATCGCGCCAACCACACACACCCCTCAGGAGCACCGCATGAACACCGAAGCGAACACCAAGCCCGTCACCTTGAGCGCGAACCAAAGCGCCGTGCTGACCCACGCCATCGAGCACCCGCAAGGCAAACTCGAATGGTTCCCCGACACCATCAAAGGCGGCGCGCGCCAGAAGGTGATCGAAGCGTTATTCACGCGCGGCTTGGTCATCGGACACGGCGGCGACTGGATTGTGACCGACGCCGCCTACGATGCGCTGGGTCGTCCGCGCCCCGCTGCGCAGGTCACCGCCGAAGAGGCGACGCCCTCCGGCGAGAACGCCGCCAAACCCGCACGGAAGACCGCGCGCAAGGCTGCGACACCGAAGCCGGATGCCGCCGCAGCAAGCGATGCACCTCGGACTCGCGAGAACAGCAAGCAGGCGCAGGTCATTGCCATGCTCAAGCGCCCCGAAGGCGCCACGATCCCGCAGATCTGCGAAGCGACCGGCTGGCAGGCGCACACGGTGCGCGGCACCTTCGCTGGGGCCTTCAAGAAGAAACTCGGCCTGACCGTCACCTCCGACAAGGCCGAAGGCGGCGTGCGCGTGTATCGCATCAAGGACGCCGAAGCGATCGCGTGATGTCGCAGCGCAACGTAGCCCCACGTAAGGCCGTGCTCAGGCACGGCCTTACGTGCCGACAATCGCTCGCAAGCCGCGCTTTCACGGATCAATTCTGCAGCGTATGACTGCTCGAAAAAAACAAGCAAAAAGCAGCGGAAAAACGCTTGGCTTCTACCGCGAACAGCGCGTTCATGTCCGCACAAACACTACACCACAGACATCACCACATGAACACAAGCACGCAGACCAACATCCCGGCCACCGAAAACGAAAGCTGGGGCTTCTGGGGCACGATGGGCGGCTACGCCAGCGTCGCCTGGCCGATCGCTATGACCGCCATCGCCGAGGCCACCGGCCAGCCGCTGGAGGATGTGCGCGCCTTTCTCGACAGCAGAGCCGGCCGCCACTTCGCCGACGAAGTCTGCGGCCATCAGTACCACGGTCATGCACTGCCCGAAGCAATTGCGAACACCGTCGCCGCCTGGATGCGCAAGACCATCAGCCGCCGCATTGCGATTGACTACGGCATCCCGAGCGGATTGCCTTACCTCACCGGGTTTGTGATTCACGCCAAGATCAACGACGAGACCACCGAACACTGATCGTCGCGCCCGCGGGTCAGCACATCGCGATGGGAGTTACGGCCACTGCTGCGCGGCGTGCAGGATCCGAAGAATGGTGATGGTCTGCGCGTCGACGCAATACACCACCACATAGTTCGATCGAACGACCCACTCGCGCGTGCCCTCGACGCGCCCCTGCCGGAAGGCCATTGGGTGTGTCCGCAACATCGAGATCTTGGACTCGATCTCGTCCTTCAGCGCTTGCGCGGCATCGGGATTGTCGTCGGAAATGTAGTCGATGATCGCCAGCAGATCGGCGCGTGCCGTCGATCGCCACTCAACGGCGAGCACGTCGCTTCCGGTCGATCATCGCCTGTGCCTCATCCATGACTGCGTCGTGCGCGGTCGGCGGATGCGGATCGGCAAGGGCCTGCTGGACCTTGGCGCGGAACCAGGCGTCGTAGGCCTCGGCGTCGACCGTGAGGCCCGCCGGCAGCCCGCCTTCCTTGGTCACCCGGGTCAGCAAAATCCGCACCGCATCGGACACGGTCAGCCCGACCCCGGCCAGCACTTCGGCCGCCTGGGTCTTGAGCGCGTCGTCCACGCGGACGTGGAGCATTGAGGTCTGGCCGGCCATAAGAGGACCCTCCTGGCGGCTATCGTGTCTCTCAATTGCGATACAGTCAAGGTGCGCCCGAGGAGACCCGCGGCCATCGCGTTCAGACAAGGGCCACCGCATCGAACGGGACGCCATCGGCCTCCCGCACCGCCTGCTCCCCACTCCAGGTCTGCCAGCGGCGCACGATGACATCGACGTACTTCGGGTCCAGCTCCATCAACCGCGCGCGCCGACCACTCTTGTGTGCGGCGATCAAGGTCGTGCCCGAACCGCCAAAACTATCCAGCACCACATCGCCCGGCCGGCTCGAATTGCGGAGGCAGCGCTCGACCAGTTCCACCGGCTTCATGGTCGGATGCAGATCGTTGCGCTGCGGCTTTTTGATCTGCCACACATCGCCCTGGTCCCGATCGCCGCACCAGTGGCGCTGCGCACCTTCCGGCCAACCGTAGAGGATCGGTTCGTACTGGCGCTGGTAGTCGGCACGGCCAAGGGTGAAGGTGTGCTTCGCCCAGATGATGAAGGTCGACCAGTGACCGCCCGCAGCGCGGAATGCGGCCTGCAGGGTATCCAGCTCGCTGGAGGACATCGCGATGTAGACGGCACCCTGGCAGTGACCGAGGGTCGGCGTCAGAGCCGCGACCAGGAACGCGTGGAAATCGGCGCCGAGGTTGTCGTTGAGGATTGGACGCTGTGTGCCGCGCAGCTTGTCCTTCGCGCTGTTCGCGTAGTCGACGTTGTACGGGGGGTCGATGAACACCATGTCGGCGCGTTCGCCCGGCAGCAGACGCGCGTAGCTCTCCGCATTGGTCGCATCGCCGCAGAGCACACGGTGCTCACCCAGCACCCACAGATCGCCGGGCCGCGACACTGGCTCGATGGTCTCCTCGGGGACTTCGTCGTCGTCGACTTCACCTGTCTGTTCCGTCTCCTCGCCGGCCAGTAAGTCGGCGAGCGCGTCCGGATCGAAGCCGGTCAGGTCCAGATCGAAACCCTCATCTTGCAACGCTTCCAGTTCGGCGCGCAGTAGGGCTTCGTCCCAGCCGGCGTTCTCGGCGATGCGGTTGTCCGCGATGACCAGCGCGCGGCGCTGCGTCGGCGTCAGGTGATCGAGGACGACCACCGGGACCGCCGTCAGACCCAGCTTGCGCGCGGCAGCGAGCCGGCCGTGGCCGGCGACGATGACGCCGTCGCCGCCGACCAGGATCGGGTTCGTGAAGCCGAACTCGACGATGCTCGCCGCGATCTGCGCGATCTGTTCGTCCGAGTGCGTGCGCGCATTGTTCGCATACGGCAGCAGCCGCGCGAGCGGCCAGTGCGCGATGGTGTCGGCGACCCAGCTCATGCCGCTGCCCGCGCTGCGGGACGGCGTTCAGCCGCCACCGCATCGAAGGACTGCCCAGTCGCTTCGAGCGTGATCGGGAGTCCGGGCAATTGTTGGCGCACGCGTTCCAGCGCTACATCGACGTACTCGGCCGAGATTTCCACGGCGCGACAGACGCGGCCGGTGCGTTCGCAGGCGATCAGCGTGGAGCCGCTGCCGCCGAAGGGTTCGTACACCAGCTCGCCCGCACCGGTGTAGGTCTCGATCGCGAACGTCGGCAGCGCGACGGGAAAGACGGCCGGATGATCGATGCCGTGTCCGAGCTTGCCCTTGTGGCGCGAGAGACGGATCACCGAATCGGGGATACGAAAGTCCTGCGTCGGCAGCCCGGAATGCGTCCAGCCGCCGATCTTGCCGTCGCGGCCTCGCATAGACGTGGAACTGCCATCGTTGTCCAAGTGCTCTTTCTGACCCGCGTACTTGCACGGCACGATTTTGTTCGGTCGACGCGCTTCGCGATTGAAGTGAAAGACGAACTCGAAACTCGGCGCGAGCCGGCCGTTCCAGTCGCCCGGCAAGCCCGGCCCCTGATCCCAGACGTACCAGCCGAATCGACGCCAACCGCGTTCGCGCATCCACACGATCCAGGCATCCCAATAGGGCTGCACTTCGTTGTCGCGATGCACGAGGCCGAGATTGACCAGCAATTGCGCATCGTCCCGCAGCGCGGAACGCGCGGCACCGAAGACCCCGCGCATGAGCGCATCCCAATCGCCGATACCGCCATTGGCGTAGTCGCGCTGCTGGGCATAGGGCGGCGAGGTGATGCATAGATGCGCCTCCTCACCCTGCATGAGTGCAGCGACGACCGCAGGGTCGGCAGCGTCGCCGCAGATCAGACGATGCGGGCCGATTCGCCACACGTCACCGACACGCGACACGGGGTCGACAGGCGGCGCACTCGCGTCGTTCTCGTCGTTGGTGTCGTCGTCTTCGGCATCGGCAGGCGGCGTATCGTTCGATGCCGACGGCGTGTCGGTGGCGTCCGACGTCTCCACCGCATCGAGCAGGCGTTCGATTTCCGACGCCGAGAACCCGGTCAGGTCCAACTCGAACCCGGCCTCCGCGAGGTCCGCCAATTCCAGCACCAACATCGCGTCATCCCACTCACCCTCGAGGGCAATGCGGTTGTCAGCGATGACCAGAGCACGCTTCTGCGCCGCGCTCAGGTGCGCCAGCTCGATCACCGGCACTTCGCTCAGCCCTAGTTTGCGCGCAGCGAGCAGTCGGCCGTGGCCCGCGATCACGCCACTCTCGCCATCGACGAGAATGGGATTGGTCCAGCCGAACTCCACGATGCTCGCGGCGATCTGCGCAATCTGCGCGTCGTTGTGCGTGCGGGGATTGC
>JBIJAD010000165.1:0-8292 GCA_044345955.1 Lysobacteraceae bacterium | reverse complement strand
CGCATCCGCACCTACAACTTCCCGCAGGGCCGGATCACCGATCATCGGGTGGAAGGGCTCACGCTCTACGATCTGCCGAACATCATCGAAGGCCAGATCGATCCGCTGATCGAACGTCTGGCGCGCGAGCATCAGGCGGACGAGTTGACGCGGTTGACGCTTAGCACTTGATTTGATGCAAAGAGAGCATTCGGATTCGAATCAGCTCAACCCCATTTCTTTCTCGATCTTTGAGATCTCTTCTAGCGTTATTCTCGGATTTTTCTTGGCCTGAACGAGGAATAGTTCAGAGTTTCGGAGTATTAGATGACTGAATGCTCCAGGCTCAAGTCCGGCGGACCCCTGACCCACATCTTTCCTCAAGGCTCTAAAAAATCGGTCCATTGCAAAAATGCTTTGTGCACTCTGAGCATCGACCTTCATCGTCGTTTTCCATTCGAAGTAAGCCTTAAGAACGTCTGGCCCTGCCCACAATACGAGCTTTCGTTGCCATTCTTTAAGAAATGGGGTCAGATCCTTTCCTTCACCATCGCCCTGAAAAAGATCGAATAACTCTTTCAAAAAATCATCATACATCGCAATTTTTGTCGATCGAAAATGAGCCTCAATCTCTTTTTGTCTTTCGTAATGACGTCCGATCATCACTGTCACCGTCGACACGAAGATAGTCGTCGCCGCGGTGATCAGAGCGATCACAAGATCGGAATTCATAGCCTTCATTTCTTGCCAAAGAAATCGAGCAGCCAGAAACAGACCTATCGGGACACCGATAAGAATTGCAATTGCGATGATGTATCCGACAACTTTGACTGCCCTTTCCATAAATCCTCCTATTTTCGCTTCGCCACCGCGATCGCCGCGTAATGCGCGAAGTACCAGGCCGCGCGGATCGGGTCGAGTTTCTCGACCTTGCGGTAGATGTCCCACTGCCAGCGCGCGGCGCGGCGTTTGTCGGCGGAGAGCGAACCGGTGCGGACCAGATAATCGGCCAGCGGTTCGACGTCCGGAACGCGTCGGGCAATGCCGGCCCTGCGCACCATCGCCAGCCAGAAGACGTAGTCCTCGTGGCCGATCTTCTGGAAACGGCCGTCGCCGAGCGCACGGTCGTACAGCCCGGTGAGATTGCCGATGCGATTGCTCTTGAGCATGTCGGCGTAGCCGACCGCGGCCGGCGGGCGCACGATCGACAGAGTGCGATCCTGCTCGTCGCAGCGGCGATAGGCGGTATAGCTGATCGCGGCGCCGGTCGCGGCCATGTGCGCGAGCTGGGTCGCGAGCTTGTCCGGACGCCAGCGGTCGTCGCTGTCGAGGAACGCGATGTGGGTACCGGTGGCGGCCTCGATCCCGGCGTTGCGCGCGGCGGCGACGCCGCCGTTCTGCGCCATCCGGATCGGGACCAGCCGCGGCTCGCGCGCGGCGGCGTCCTGCACGATCTCCCAGGTCGCGTCGCGCGAGCGGTCGTCGATCACCAGCAGTTCGACCGCGGCGTGGGTCTGGGCGAACACCGAGGCGATCGACGCCGGCAGGGTCGTCGCGGCGTTGTAGGCCGGCATGACGACACTCACCCGCGCGCCGCCGTCCTGCGGCGCGGCCTGCCCGGCCGTGTTCACGCCTGCGCGGCTCGCCGCGCGGCGGCCAGGGCCTCGCGCTCGTGGGCGCGACGGGTGCCGGCCCAGGAGGCGCGCGGCGGCGGCAGCAGGTAATCGCGATAACGACCCGGATCGCCCTGTTCGCCGGCCTCGGCGGCCTTGACGATGTTGTAGGCCTCGCGCGCGGTGACGTAATGCAGCACGTAACGCTTGCCGTCGTTGTAACGGCTTTCCAGATAGCGGTGCATCGCGTCCACCGGATCGCCGAGCAGGGTATCGATGTCGTGTTCCTGGGTGCCGTGGGTGTGGATCTTGACGAACACCCAGTCCGGCCTGCCCTCGACGTGCACGCCGGTCTTCACCCACAGGTCCACCCGCGCTTCTGTCGGCGGGCAATTGCGGCGGATGTCGGCGTTTTCGATCCGCGGCATCACGCCCATGCGGCGTTCGCGCCAGTTCAGGCCGATCGGGCCCTGCACGATCATCAGATCGCCGCGGGTGCCGCCGCCGACCTTCACCGGCGCGCCGGTGTCGTGCGACTTCGGCGCATGCGGATCGTCGGTGGCGTAGTAGATGCGGTTGACGGTGGCGGTCTGGGTGTCGCTGGGCGCCGACGGCAGGGTGAAATCGGCGTAGCAGCCCAGCTCGCGCAGCAGGATCAGTTCGTTGTTCAGCCCGCACCAGCGGCCATCGGCGCGCGAATTGTCCAGACACCAGTTGCCGTGGATGAAGCCGAAGCGCAGTTGGCCGGTCTCGGGGTCGCGCGGCAGCGCGCCGTGTTTCTCGTGCAGGACCTTGCAGAACCGCCCGATCGAGACGCGGAAATTCTGTTCGGTGTCGTTGTCGTGGTGCAGATGCACCTCGATCTCGCCGAAACCGTCGGCGCAAAGCGCGGAGAGCTTGTCCAGGTGCTCCTCCGCATATTCCTCTTCCGGGTAGAAGAAACTGTGCTGCGGCGGACGGCCGTCGGCGTCGGCGTGCTTCGCGGCCATCGTCCGGTATTCGGCGCACCAGCGATCGACCCGGCGGCGCTGGGTCTGGAGATCGCCGCCCTTCCACATCGGCTCGAAGTGATCGACGAAGCAGAACATGATGTGCACCGGGCGATCGGAAACGGACGGCGCACGCCGGCGCAGGTAATCGCCCAGCCACAGGTGCATGTTGCGGCGACGCATGTCGCGCAGCAGCAGGCCGGCCACGATCGCGACCGCGAGCGCGACGGCTGCGACCACGATCAGCAGGATGTCCAAGACCGCCTCCGTTGGCTGCATCGCGCGTTCATGCCGCCCCCCTTGTCCATGCGAAACGTAATCCGATCACGCGGCCGGCCTCAGTGCCTCGAAGACGAAACCCTCCCCCGCCCAGGCCGGCAGCATCGCGGCCAGCAGGGACAGGGACAGGCCGCCGTCGTCGTGCAGCAACAGGATCTCGCCGGGCCGCGGCGGATGGCGACGGGCCGAGGCGATCAGGGCCTCGGCCGGGAGCTGGCGGTAATCCAGGCTGTCGTAGGACCAGAACGCGATCCGGCGGCCGCGGCGGATGCAGTCGAGCACCATCCTCGGCGGCATCACCCCGCGCGGCGGCCGGAAATCGTGCCGCGGCAGCCCGTCGAGGGACTGCAGCAGGCGGTCGGTACGGTCGATCTCCTCCCGCTGCGCGGCCAGGTCCAGTCGGTCGAATTGCGGGTGGCTCCACGAGTGATTGCCGAGGGTATGGCCCGCATCGACGATCCGTCGCACCAGTTGCGGATGGCGCTCGGCCTCGCGGCCGATCAGGAAAAAAGTGGCGCGCGCATCGTGCGCGGCGAGCAGATCGAGCAGGTGCGGCGTGTGTTCGGAGTGAGGGCCGTCGTCGAAGGTCAGATGAAGCACCCGCCGCGAGCGGTCGCCGCGGGTCAGCACCCAGCGATCGGGCAACCAGCGCAGCACCTGCAGTTTTCTCGGACGGGGATTCATGCGGCGCGAACGATGCGTAGGGCGACGTCCGGCGCCGCGGCGCCGGGCTTCGCGGAAGATGGGTCGAGGGATGAGACAGGATACCGCGTCATGGGTCCGACGCCTCCGCGCGATAGAGGGCTTCGTAACGTGCGGCCATGGTCTCGATCGAGGCTTCGCGCAGTGCCCAGTCGCGCCCGACGCGGCCCATCGCCGCGGCACGGGCGGGCTCGCGCAGGATCGCGGCCAGTGCGTCGGCCAGGGCATCGGGGCGCGCCGCGGGCACCAGCAGGCCGTTGCTGCCGTCGGCGACGATCTCGCGATTGCCGCCGACATCGGTGGCGACGATCGGCAACCCGCTGGCGCAGGCTTCGAGCAGGGCCATCGAATAGCCTTCGCTGCGCGAGGACAGCGCGAACACGTCGAAGCCCTGCAGCAGTTGACGCACGTCGCCGCGATCGCCGAGGAAGCGCACCGCGTCGGCGATGCCCAGCGCCGCGGCCTCGGCCTCCAGCGCGGCGCGCAGCGCGCCGTCGCCGACCAGCACCAGCGCGGTGTCGTGGAGGTCGGCATGCAGACGCGCGAAGGCCTGCAGCAGCGAACGCTGATCCTTCACCGGATTGAGCCGACCCACCGTGCCGACGATCCGGGTGCCCGGCGCCAGCGCCAGCACGCAGCGCAGCGCGGCGCGGCGTTCATCGCAGGCGGGGGAGAAGCCTTCGATCCGGATCCCGTTCGGCACTGCGAGCAGCGCCCGCCGCGGGCGCACGCCCTGCCCGGCGAAACGCGCGCGCGCCGCCTCGCAGACCGCGGCGACGATGTCGGTGCGGCGCATCGTGCGCCGGTACAACCATTCGCCGCGGCTGCGCGGCTGCGCTGCGCCCATGCCGTGGCGGGTATTGAGCACGCGCGCCGGCGCGACCGCTGTCGACAGACCGATCGCCGCCGCGACCGCGTGGTAATGCGCGTTGGCGTTGTGGGTGTGGACGATGGCCTGCGGAGTCGCGCGCAACTGCGTACGCAGCCGGCGCAGGGCGGACAGATCGGCCCCGGCGCGCTTGTCGCAGGCCTGCACCGGCACGCCCACCGCCTCCAGCTCGCCGGCCAGGGCGCCGGGGGCGTACAGGCAGACCACGCGCACCGCGTGACCGGCGGCGCGATGCGCGGCGGCGAGGTCGATCACCATCCGCTCCAGGCCGCCGCGTTCGAGATTCTCGACCACGTGCACGATCCGCAGCGGCGGGCGCGATGTCGCGTTCATTCCGGCAGCTCGCAGACGACCACGCGGCGCTTGCCGCTGGAGGTGAGCGCGATCGCATCGACCGTCTCGAATGCGATCGCGATGCCGTCGCCGGCGAGCTTGCGGATGCCGTCTCGGATCAGCGCGTGAACCGCGGAGTCGTAGTCGGCATCCGGGACCAGCCGCACCTGCAGCGCATCGGGTTCGCGCTGCACCACCTGGTACTGCTTCACGCCCTTCACCGGCAGGAACACGTAGACGATGTACTCGCCGGGAATCAGACGCCCGTCGCGCAGACGCAGCGCGTCGAGCTTGCGGCCGTCGACCTTCGCCAGCTTGGGCAGGCCGCGGCCGCAGGCGCAGGTCGTCGCGCCGGGCGTGCCCAGATCGCCGTTGACGTAACGCATCAACGGCATGCCGAAGTTGTGCAGATCGGTCACGATCAGATCGCTCGGCCCGGTCGCGTCGGGGCCGGCGGCGAATTCCACGTACAGATGATCGCTGTTCAGATGCAGGCCGTCGCGGTGCTCGCATTCGGCCGCGATCAGCATGAATTCGCGACAACCGTAAGTGTCGTAGGTCGGCGCGCCGAACACCCGTTCGAGCAGTTCGCGCTGATGCGGATGCAGTGCCTCGGCGGCGCCGAGGATCCGCCGCGGCCGATGCGGCGTGCGGCCCTTGCGTTCGATCCATTGCGCCAGTTCGACCAGCGGACCGACATAGGACACGATCGTTTCCGGGCGGAAGCGGTCGATGGCGTCGGCATACTCGGCCATGCGCCGCTCGTCCATGTCGAAGGCGTTGAGCATGCGCCGGTTGAAGACGGCGTGATACAGCCGGTCCTTGAACAGCGCGAAACCCGCTGGCGCCGCCACCGGTGCGCCCCACAGATAGGCGGTGCGCTGACCCAGATGCGCACCGCTCCAGCCGTAGCCGCGAAACATCACCGCGACCCGGCGCTCGTAGCTCTCGCGGGTGTAGCCGAAGCGCAGCGGTTCGCCGGTGGAGCCGCCGGTCGTCTTGAAATACAGGGCGCCGCGATATGCGGGCGCGATCATCGCCTCGGCCTGCTCGCGGATCACCGGCTTGGTCAGCAGCGGCAGCCGCGCGTAGTCGGCGCGATCGCGGATGTCCGCCGGCGAAGCCATGCCCGTCCCGCCCCACCACTGCCGATAGAACGGCACGCGCTCCCAGCAGTGCGCGATCAGCGCCTGCAGTTTCCGCCACTGCAGCGCGTGCAGTTCGTCGGCAGAGCGCCACTGATCGCGTTCGTATTCGCGCAGATGCGCGAGCGTCCGGCGCCGACGCAGGCCGGATTCGTAGGCCGGATACAGCACCCGGCGGAACAGGCTTTCGTAGAGCGAGCTTTCGTAGGGCCGGCTCACGGCGCGACCTCCACTGCGCCCGGCGCACGCGCCTGCGCCCAGTCGAGCAACCGCGCGCCGAATCGCGGACGACCGCGCAGCAGGCGCTGGTGCAACTGGCGCATGTGCGCGATGTCGTTGCGGGTCCAGCAGCGCAGCGCCAGGGTCGCCGGCAGATAGAACAGCGCGAGCCCGGCGCCGACCGCCAATTCGCCCAGCGCCGGCAGGTGGTGATGCACCAGCAGCAGGGGACAGGCGCACAGCGCGCTGGCGAGGATCGTGCGCGCCAGACGGCCCCAGTCCGGCGCGGTGCCGCATTCGCGGATCGCCAGAGTGACGTAGGACGCCACGTTCACCGCGGCCACGATCGCGAACGCGATGAGCGCGCCGCGCAGCCCGGCGATGTGGATCAGCCAGGCGTCCAGACCGAGCTTGAGCACGCCGCAGACCAGGATCAGCACCAGCACCGCACGCTGGCGATCGGCGCTGATCAGCAGACTGGAAGCGCCCTGCGCGCTGGCGATCAGCGCGGTGCCGGCGAGGCAGACCGCGAACACCGTGGAAGCGTCCTCGTATTCGGTGCCGTAGAGCAGATCGATCGCCGGATCGGACAGGACCACGCCGAACGCGACCAGCGGCGCCGCCAGCAGCATCAGATAGGCGGTGGAGGCGGCGAAGCGGTGCCCCGCGACTTCGCGGCCCTGACTGAGCGCGTTGGCCATCATCGGCAGCAGCAGCGCGCCGAACACGCCGGGCACCAGGGTCGCGGCGCCGCTGGCGAGCTGGTAACCGACCTTGAACTGGCCGGCGGCGTGCGCATCGGCGTAGGCGGTCAGGAAAATCACCTCGACCTCGCTGGCGACCAGGAAGCCGACGGTCACGATCAGCGTGCTGTACAGCATCTGCCGACGCACCCGCGGCAACAGATCGGGCGGCAGCATCGGGCGATCCTCGCCCGGCGGCAGCAGCGGCTGCAACTGGCTGCGCGACATGACGTAGAACACCACGCTGGAGACCAGGAACACGCCGAGCAGCCATTCGACCGCCAGATCCAGCCACATCGCCGCGGCCACCAGCGCGAGATTCAGCGGCGTGGAAACCACCGCGACCATCGCGTTGATGCGGAAATTCTCCAGCCCCTTGGCCACGCCGATGTTGAACATGTAGCCGGCGCGCAATGCGATGGCGATCACCAGGAAGGCGAACAGCAGACCGTGATCGAAGGTCGGCGCCACCCGATGTCCGGCCAGCCACAGCGCCAGTGCGCCGAGCGCCAGCACCACCGCGAGAAACCCGCGCTGGGCGCGACGCAGCCAGGCGACCAGCGGCCGCACCAGCGACTCGCGTCCGGCGCCGCGCAGTTCGGCGACGAACTTGATCGCCGCACTGGCGGTGCCGGAGTTGGTCGCGGCCACGCCCATGCCGACCAGCCAGATCGCCGCACCATAGGCACCGAAGCCCTCGGGCCCGAGATGGCGCGCGATCAGGATCGAGGTGAGCATGCCGAGCGCGAACTCGGTGTACATCGCCACCGAGGAGAAAAGCGTATTGCGGAGAGTGCGCGCGCGCAGCGTCATTGCATCACCAGCAGAATCTTGACCATCACGTACAGACCGACCGCGCCGGCGACCCCGACCACCGGCCACAGCAGCAGATCGTCGCCGAACGAGAACCCGGGCAGCGTCGGATCGTCCCGGCGCATGTCGACATAATGCGCCACGACCAGCGCGGCGAGCAGATACAGCACGATCACGTAGCTGCGGCTGAGGAAGAACGCGCAGGTGAAGAAACCGACCAGCGACAGCAGCAGGGTCATCGCGATCGCGCGGCCCTCGACGATCCGCGCCTCGATCGCGTCCAGCTCGGCCAGGGCGGTCTCGGCGTCGCCGTCGGCGTCGAGCGCGACTTCGCTCTGCCAGGCCAGTTCTCCGGGCGGGCGCGAGCCCACCCACATCATCCGGAAGCAGTACAGCACGAACGCCAGCCAGAGCGTGAAACCGACGATCCCGGTCTCGGCGAGGATCAGGACGAAGGAATTGTGCGCGGTCAGATGGTGGTAATCCGAATACATGTCCGGGCCGACCCCGAACAGCGGATGCGCCTGGAACATCTGCAGGCCTTCGTACCACGAATCCACCCGTCCCTGCGCCGAGGCTTCCTCGACA
>JBIJAD010000121.1:0-10311 GCA_044345955.1 Lysobacteraceae bacterium | reverse complement strand
CCAGCAGCACCCCGACCGCGGCGACGCCGAGCACCCCGGCGACGAACACGCCCCGGGTCTGCCAGACGTACACACCCATCACCGCCAGCAGCGCCAGCAGCGAACCGCGCGAGTCGGTGAGATAGATGCCGTAGACCAGGATCGCCGCGATCGTCATCCAGAACAGCCGGCGCAAGCCCATCAAGCCGCCGCGGCTGCCCAGATAGACCGCCATCGGCACGCAGGCCACGAACAGCATGCCAAGGTCGTTGGGATCGTTGAAGATGCCGACGTACTGGATGCGGGTGCCCTGCGACAGCCCGATTCCGGTCCAGCCCACGCCCAGTTCCTTCTGTTCGATGCCGTGCAGCGACAGCACCGCCGCGCTGATCGCGAACACCGCCATCGTCCGCAGCACACGCTCGCGCCGGTCGATGCCGTTGGCGAAGACCACGAACGCCAGCACCACCGGCGCGAACTTCTCGAACTGCTCCAGCGCGCCTCCGAACCAGCCGTTGAACACGTGCGAGAACATGAGCACACCGAAGAACAGCAGCAGCACCGCGTAGTGCGGCGCATCGAAGCGTTTGTGCGGCGACAGCAGCCAGAACCCGGCCGCCACCAGCAGCATCAGCGGCTGCAGCGGCAGACCGAAGCTGTCCACCAGCGCCGGGTAATCCTGGGGCCGGATCAGCACCAGCAGCAGATAGAGCATCATCGCGATGAACACCGGCGCCGACCCTCAACCGACCCGGGTGCGCGAGCGATAGCAGAACACCTCGGGCAGCGCGAGCATGCCTTCGAACCAGTCCGCGCCCATCTGCCGCTCCACCGGAATCCGCCGCAGTTCGTGGCGCGACTCCGGGCGCATGCGCTCCGGGCCGGCCAGATAGCTGCAGGCGAAGCGATAGCCGGCCTCGCGCGCGGCGTCCATCACCGCGGCGTCGTAGGCATCGCTGCCGCCGACCGGGTAGGACATCGCGAGCGTCTCGCCGCCAAGCTCGCGCTCGATGGTTTCCTTCGAGCGCACCAGTTCGTCGCGCATCAGCGCCGGCGGCAGTTTCGCCAGCATCCGGTGATGGACGCCGTGCGAACCGATCTCCATCCCGCCCTCGCGCATCTCGCGCAACTGCACCCAGGTCATCGGCCGGCAGTCGCGATGGCCGGCATCGGCCGGCAGCCCCCATTCGCGCTGCAGCCGTTCGATCAAGGCTTCCTGGTTTTCCGCGGACAGGGTCTTGATCCGGTCGAGCATGCGCCCGGCCACCGCACGGCGACCGGACAGATCCACCGGCAGCGGCCAGTCGATGCCCAGCTCCGGCGCACGCACGCGATCGGCGTCGGTCACGCACAGCATGTGCACCAGCCAGTCGTAGGCGTAGGGCCGACCGCTGTCGATATGGCCGGTGGAGACGAAGAACATCGCCGACAATCCGGCCTCGCGCAGCAGCGGATAGGCGATGCGGTAATTGTCGTCGTAACCGTCGTCGAAAGTGATCAGCACCGCGCGCCGCGGCAGGGCGCGGCCGCGGGCGAGTCGGTCGGCCAGTTCGTCGAAGCGGATCGGCGACCAGCGCCGCGCGACGATCGCCAATTGCTCGCGGAAGGCTTCGCGCGAGGCGCTGATCAATTCGGGATCGAAAAGGAAATCCGCGGGTTCCGCGGCATCGAGTACGCGATGGTAGGCGAGGATGCGCACGTCCGCGCGCAGCGCCGCGCGCAGGCGGCCGATCAGCGGCAGCATGCCGGCGCGACGCAGCGCGCGGGCCAGGCGCGGCCGTCGGCCGGCCGACGGCGCGCGACCGTCCTCCGTTTGCATCTCCGCTGTCCGCATCGCATCCCCCGTGTTCATCTGAACAACGCATTTTCCGGTTCCCACCGGACGATGCCGCCGCCCCGCGACTCGCCTCTTGCAATGCCGCCGTGGACGCGCTCCACTGCGCCCCTCGCAAGAAGCGCAGGGGACACGCGGGGCATGAACGGCGGCACCGGCACGAGGGCGCCCGATTTCGCGGCGCTTTATCGCGAACTCGGCGTGGACGCGAACTGCTCGCCCGCCGAGTTGCGCGCAGCCTGGCGGCGGCGCGTGTCGAAGCTGCACCCGGATATGGGCGGCAGCGCAGAGGATACCGGACGGCTGCAGGAATTGAACCGGCTGTATGACGCCGCGGTCGAGTTCCACGGCCGTTTCGGGCGCATGCCGGGCGCGGCGAGCACGGCTGCGGGCACGCCGATCGCCATCGCCGAGCGCGCAGACGAGGGCCCGGAGAACGGGGCCGCGCAGCCTGCGCCGGGCCCCTGGCGCAGGCTCGATGCCGAGGCCGCGCCGCAGACGGCGGCCGGATTTGGCAGAATATCGCGTTGGTTCATCGTCGTATCGCTGTGCGCGGTGGCCGTGCTGGGCTGGCGGCTGACGGGCGACATGGCCGGCGAAGCGACCGGGAAAGCGGAGGCGGGCGGCGAAGCCGTCGCGGCGTCCGTGGTCGCGGACGACGGGCCAGGACACGAGACGACGACGGCCCGCACCGTCGCACGCACGCTCGCGCCGGGGATGGACAAAGACGCGGTGCGGCACATTCTGGGGGATCCGCTCGACATGCACGCCATGCGTTGGCACTACGGCCCGTCCTGGGTCGATTTCCGCTGCGATCGGGTCGCGGACTGGTACAGCTCGCCGCTGCGCCCGTTGCCGGTCGCCGCCGAGCGCGCGCCGCAGGGCGCCGCCGACGATTGCCGCTGAGCAGGGATCATGTTCGACAAAACGACCGCCCTGCTGCGCAAAGCGCGCCGCCGCCTGTGGATGAAATACGCGCTGCGCGGAGTCGGCGGCAGCGACAATTTCGAGCGTCTGGATCTCGCCTACACGGTCGAGGACCCCTGGAACATGGCCTCCGCCCTCGAACGCGCGCGCTTCGAGGCCACCAACCGGGTGATCGAACACGCCTTCGGCCGGGTCGGTTCGGTGCTGGAACTGGGCTGCGGCGAAGGTCACCAGACCGAATATTTCGCGCGGCTGAGCGATGCGCAATACGGCGTCGACGTCAGCGCGCAGGCGGTCGAACGCGCGCGCAAGCGGCTGACGGACGCGCAATTCGCGGCCACCGACATCTTCGGCCAACCCTGGGGCGCGGAACGCCACCGCTTCGATCTGGTCACCGCCTGCGAGGTGCTGTACTACCTCAGCGAGCCGGGAAACACCCTCGCCGAAATGCGCCGCCTCGGTCGCAACGGCCTGGTCACTTTCTTCGCCCCCGCCTGCGGCCGCATCGGCCCGCATCTGGATGCGATCCCGGGCCTGCACAAGGACTGGATCTTCCACGGCGGTACCGCGTGGCTGGTGGGATGGTGGCGCGATGAGGCTTGAGGGAATTCCCCCATCTCGCCTTTTGCAAAGGAGGGAACGGCGCGGCTGCGTCGGGCGAAGGCAGGTGTCGGGATGACCGTGGCGAACGCCAGGGCCACGGGTTCGCCACTGGGCGACTGCGGCATCGTCTATTTCGGCAACGACTGGTACGCGGAGAACCGCACCAGCAGCCATCACGTCGCTGTACGACTCGCGCGGCGCGCACCTGTGCTGTATGTCGATTCGCCGGGCATGCGCGCGCCCGGCGCATCGGGGCGCGATCTCAAACGCGCGGTGCGCAAGCTGCTGGCGGCGTTCAGACGCCCGACCCGGGTCGGCGACGGGCTCTGGCACTGCACCGTGCCGCAGTTGCCGTTCCGGCGCATACCCGGGGTCGAGGCCTTCAACCGCGCGTTCGGGCGCTGGGCGGTGCGCCGCGCGCTGCGGCTGGCCGGGATCGGCCGGCGCATCTCGTGGTTCGTGCTGCCCCACCCGGGCGTGCACGCCGGGCGGTTGGGCGAAGAACTCGTCGTGTATTACTGCATCGACGACTACGCCGCGCATCCGGGCGTGGACGCACCCCTCATCGCCGAGCGCGACGACGCGTTGTCGCGCCGCGCCGATCTGCTGTTCGTCGCCCCGCCGGCATTGCTCGACGCCAAACGCGCGCTCAATCCGCGCACGATCTTCTCGCCCCACGGAGTCGATGCCGAATTGTTCGCGCAGGCGCAGTCCATGGACACCGCACTGCCGCAGATCGCACAGAAGCTGCCGCGCCCGGTGATCGGCTACATCGGTTCGATCCATGAATGGATCGACCTGCCGCTGATCGAATGGCTCGCCGCGCAGCGGCCGCAATGGAGTTTCCTGCTGGTCGGCCACGCCCACGTCGCGGTCGACGGCCTGCGTGCGCTGCCGAACGTGCATCTGGTCGGGCCGCAGCCGTATGCGAGCCTGCCGGCGTGGTCCAAGGCCTTCGACGCCGCGATCATTCCCTACCGGCTCAATCGTCAGGTCGCCAACGCCAACCCGCTGAAGCTGCGCGAATATCTCGCCGCGGGCAAGGCGGTGGTCAGCGTGCGCAATCCCGAGATCGAAAAATTCGCGCCCTGGGTGCGTCTCGTCGACGGCCGCGAGGCGTTTCTCGCCGCGCTCGACGCCGCGATCGCCGACAACGCCCCCGAAACCGTCGCCGCGCGCATGGCCGCGGTCGCCGACCAGACCTGGGACGCGCGCGTCGAGGCCGTGCTGGTCGAGGTCGCGGCGCGCCTGTCCGAACTTTCCCCTTCCCCACGCCGTTCATGACCCCCGATCCCTCCCGCAGGCTCCGCACCGTCGTCGTCGGCGCCGGTTACGTCGCCACCCATCATCTGGCCGCGCTGTCGCGGATGGACTTCGTCGAACTGGTCGGACTGTGCGACCGCGACCGCACCGCGGCCGAGGCGCTGGCGGCGCGCTTCGGCATCCCGCGCATCGCCGCGAGCCTCGCCGAACTGGCCGACGCCCGACCCGACATGGTCTACGTGCTCACCCCGCCCGCCTCGCATGCCGCGCTGGCGATCGAGGCGATGGACATGGGCTGCCATGTGCTGGTCGAGAAGCCGATGGCCGACAGCGTCGCCGACTGCGAGGCGATGCTGGCGAAGGCGCGTGCGACCGGGCGGAAGCTCGGCGTGAATCACTCCGACCTGTTCGACCCGGTGCTGATGCGCGCGCTGGACGCGGCGCGCGAAGGCGAGATCGGCGAAGTGTTGTCGGTCGACATCGTGCGCAATTCCGAATATCCGCCCTATGCCGGCGGGCCGCTGCCGGGCCAGGTCGCCCAGGGTTCGTATCCGTTCCGCGATCTGGGCGTGCATGGCTTCTACACCATCGAGGCGTTTCTCGGCCCGATCGAGAACGCCGAAGTCCGCTGGCAGTCGCGCGGCGCCGATCCCAACCTCGCCTTCGACGAGTGGCAGGCGCAGGCGCGGACCGCACGCGGCGTCGGCCGTCTGCTGCTGTCCTGGAACGCACGGCCGATGGAGAACCGGCTCATCGTGCGCGGCACTCGCGGCATCATCGAGGTCGATCGCTTCACCCAGGTCTGCCGCGTGCACAAGGTCCTGCCGGGGCCGAAGTTCATCGGCATCCTGCTCAACGCCTTCTTCAGCGCGGTGAGGGACAGCGTGCGCATTCCGCTGAACGTGCTGCGCTTCGCGACCGGCCGGCTCAAGCCCTCGCCGGGCATCCGCACCGGCGCGGAAGCGTTCGCGAAGGCGGTGCGTCACGACGAAACGCCGCCGTTCGGCGGCGAGGACGGGCTGCGCATCGCGCGCCTGCTCGACCCGCTGTGCGCCGAACCCGATCGCGAACGCCGCGAACAACTGGAAGCGCGCCACGCGCCATTGCCGCCGGCCGATGCGCTGGTCACCGGCGCCGCGGGCTTTCTCGGCCGCGCCCTGGTCGCCGCGCTGCGCGCGCAGGGCAGGACCGTGCGCGTGCTGGTGCGGCGCCCGGTGACGGCCTTCCGCGAGGACCCGGGCATCCAGACCGTGATCGGCGACCTCGGCGATCCGCGGATCGTCGATCACGCCGTCACCGGCGGCGGCATCGTGTACCACGTCGGCGCGGCGATGCGCGGCGGCCCGCGCGATTTCGAGGCCGGCACGGTCCGGGGCACGCGCAACGTACTCGACGCCTGCCGGAAACACGCCGGGAAACACCTCAACCAGCGGCTGGTCTACGTCAGTTCGATGAGTGTGTTCGATCACGCCGGTCGCCGCGAGAACGAGACGCTGACCGAGGACTATCGCTTCGAACCGCATCCGCAACTGCGCGGCGCCTACACCCGCACCAAGCTGATCGCCGAACAGATGGTCGCCGATGCGATCGCGCAGCACGGACTCCCGGCGGTGATCCTGCGCCCCGGGCAGATCTTCGGCCCCGGCGCCGAGGACGTCACACCCAACGGCACGATCGCGCTGGCCGGGCGCTGGATCGCGATCGGCGGTGGACGCACACCGCTGCCGCTGGTCTATCGCGACGATGTGGTCGATGCCCTGCTGCGGGCCGCCGAATCGCCGCAGGCCATCGGGCGCATCTTCAACATCGTCGATACCGAGACGGTCGATCGCGACACCTACCTGCGCCGCTGCAAGAAGAAGCTCGGCGCGCGACTGAAACTGATGCACGTGCCGCAGTGGGTGTTCCTGTGCCTGGCGATCGGCGTGGAGCTGCTGGGCAAGGTGCTGAAGCGCGACGTGCCGCTGACCCGCTACCGCGTCCGCTCGCTGCGCCCGCTGGCGAACTTCGACATCACCGCCGCGCGCGACATCCTCGGCTGGAGCCCGCGGGTCGGCGTGCGCAGAGGGCTGGATATCACCTTCGGCGAGTGACCGCGATCGACGGCTGCACGCGGACGCATCGAGGCATAGGGTGCGCCATGGCCTGAGCTCTGCCCACGTTTTTTTGCATCTGCTCCAGCGGCTTGCAAGATGTTGTCGCCTTTGCTCTCCGGTTCTGGTCTTGATCTGCCGGGGCCCCTGGTTGCGGCGGGATTCGCGGATCAGGCCCGGAGGGCGCGCGGCAGGACGCCGCGCGTTTTTCGACAAGACAGGGATGTCTTGTCGAAAAACCCCGAGAAACCCGCGGACCCGGCGCAAAGCGCCGGGCGCAACCGACGGGGTGTGCTTTCTTTGGGCCACGCTTTCTTTGCACAAGCAAAGAAAGGTGGCTCGCTCGCGGCAGCGAGCGAAACAAGAGGCCGAGCGGAAAGCCATTCGAGCGATCGCCTTCGACTTTCGGCAACTAAAGATCCATCGCCTGCGGCTCGGGATTACAAAGACAGGTCGAATGCGATCAATCAGATGGCTTTTCAGAAGAAAACGTAGGGAGACCTCAGGCCAACGCGCACCCTACGCGCGCCTGCGCCGCCAACTCTCACGCAGCACCCGCATCGCCGGGCGCTCGACGAAACGCGTCAGCGCGGTCGCCAACAGCAGCGCGGCCAGCGTGGTCAACGCCACCGCGAACAGACTGTGCACACCGGCGGCCTCCAGGCGATGGATCAGGGCGAAACCGATCGCCTGGTGCAGCAGATACAGCGAATAGGAAATCCCGCCGAAGAACACGAACGGTGCCGCACACAGCCAGCGCAGGGCACCGGCCACGAACAGGCCGAAGATCGCGCAGCAGGCCAGCGCGGCGAACAGATACACATGCGGTTTGGACAACGCGATCGCCAGCAGCGACAGCGCGACCAGGGCCAGATTGCCGGGCAGACGGCCGGCGCGGGTGTGGATCCGGTAGAACACGATGCCGAGGGCGAAGAACGGGATGTGCCGCAGCAACAGGACTTCGCGGACGGTGTACGAGAAATGCACATGATGCTGCTCGGTCCAGGCGTAGACCACCGCCAGCACCAGCCAGGCGAGGATGATCCAGACGATGTGCCGCAACTGCCCGAGCACGAACCAGAACAGCATCTGCACGTAGAAGAACAACTCGACCTGCAGCGTCCAGTAGGAACCGTCCAGATGCTCGAACCCGAGCACTTCCTGCAGCATGGTGAGATTGGCGAACAGATCGCCGCCGGCGATCCGCTGTTGCGGCAGGCCGATGGTGTAGACCACCGCGGCGGTCAGCGCCATCGCCATCCAGTAGGCCGGAAACAGGCGCGAGACGCGCGAAACCACGAAATCCATCGCGGTGCGGGTGCGCTCCAGGGTCATGAAGATCACGAAGCCGCTGATCAGGAAGAACAGGTGCACGCCGTAGTTGCCGGCCGGGAAACCGAAGCCCAGCGGCTGCAGATGGCCCTGCTCCTGCTGATAGAACGTGGTGTAATGAAACAGGACCACGCCGAGCGCGGCCAGCCCGCGCAGGGCGTCGAGCTCGGCGACGCGCGGCCTGGAGTTGCCTTCCAGCCGGCCTTCCACCCGGCTTTCGACCCGCGCGACTTCCGTCGACTCCACTCCCCGGCCCCCGCATGAAAACGCCGCATTATCAACGAATTCCCCGGTTTGCACAGGACACGGGCACGCAGGACACGCCCCCGGGCCGGCGCCGGACCTGCGGTTCCGGCAGCGCGCGAAGCTGATCCGGCGTATGCGCATCCTCGTCGTCACCTCGCAGTTCCCGATCGCCGGTGAACCCAACCGCGGCCGGCCGATCCTGCAGACCGTACGCGCGCTCTCGCGTATCGCCGAGGTGCGGGTGCTCAGTCCGGTCGCACGCTATCCGCGCTGGGCGCGGCCGCGCAGCTATCTGTTCCGCGCCGCGGATCCGGCCCATGCGGTGCCGGACTGCGATGTCCGCTACGTCGAATATCCTGCGCTGCCCGCGGTCAGTCGTCCGTTCAACGGCTGGCTGTGCGCGCGCACGCTGCACGCGCCGCTGCGCGAATTCGCGCCCGACGTGGTGCTGGCGTACTGGCTGTATCCCGACGCTTACGGCGCGATGCGGGCCGCGCAGCGCGCCGGCGTGCCGCTGGTGGCGGGCGCACGCGGCTCCGACCTGCGCGTGCGCGATGCGATCAGCAGACGCCTGACTCGCCCGGTGCTGCACGCGGCGCGGCGCATCCTGGTGGTGAGCGAAGACCTGGGCCGGGTCGCTGTGCGCGACTACGGCGCCGATGCGGCACGGATCCGCGCGATCCCCAACGGCTGCGATGCGGCGATCTTCCATCCGCAGCCACGCGATGCCGCGCGCGCGGCATTGGGCATCGATGCCGATGCCGAGCTGGTGGTCTATGTCGGCCGGCTGGTACCGGAAAAAGGGCTGCGTGAACTGCTCGACGCGGCCGCGTTGCTGGTACCGCAGCGACCGCGGCTGCGGCTGGCGCTGGTCGGCGACGGGCCGATGCGCGCCGAGCTGGAAGCGCGCCTGGCCGCCGATCCGTCGCTGCGCGTCGCCCTGCCCGGCGCGCTGGGGCCGCAGGAGGTCGCGCGCTGGATGGCGGCGTCGGATCTGGTGACTCTGCCCAGTTATTCGGAAGGCCATCCGAACGTGCTGGTCGAGGCCCTGGCCTGCGGCCGCCCGGTGGTGGCGACGCCGGTCGGCGGCATTCCGGAAGTGGTCGATGCCGACTGCGGCCTGCTGGTGCCGGCACGCGAGCCGGCGGCGCTCGCGGACGGGCTGCGCGATGCGCTCGACCGCGACTGGGACGAAGCCGCACTCTCGCGGCGTTTCTCGCGCGGCTGGGATGCCGTCGCAGCGGATACACTGCGCGCCTGCGAAGAGGCGCGCGGCGGGGGCCGATAAGCGCGCACGGCGACCGGGTTGGCTGCCCGGCCACGGTTTTTCCGTTCGCACCGCCAACGACGCGCCGCCGCGGCGCGGAACCGACAGGGGAACCGAACACGTGTGTGGAATCGCGGGATTCAGTGGCCCGGACGTGCGCCCGGACACGGCGCGCCCGGTGCTGGAGCGGATGATCCGCACCCTTGCCCACCGCGGGCCGGACGGGTTCGGCTTCCACGCCGACGACGGCATCGGCCTCGCCCACGCGCGACTGTCGATCATCGATCTTTCCACCGGCGACCAGCCGATCCGCAACCCGCGCGGCACGGTCTGGACCGTGTTCAACGGCGAGATCTTCAACTACGTCGAGCTGCGCCGCGAGCTGGAAGCCGAAGGTCGGGTCTTCTACACGCAGTCCGACACCGAAGTGATCGTGCACCTGTACGACCGCGACGGCGACCGCTTCGTCGAATCGCTCAACGGCCAGTTCGCGATCGCGCTGTGGGACGCCGAGCGCAGGCGGCTGGTGCTGGCCCGCGACCGCGCCGGCATCCGTCCGCTGTACTTGGCACGCGATGGCCTGGCCCGCACCGGCGGCAGGCTGTGGTTCGGCTCCGAGGCCAAGGCGCTGTTCGCGGCGCTGCCGCATCTGGCCGAACTCGATCCGCGCGGGCTGGCCGAGACCTTCGCCACCTGGTCGCCGATCGAACCGCACAGCGCCTACCGCCACGTCGAGAGCCTGCCGCCTGGACACCTGCTGACGCTCG
>JBIJAD010000288.1:0-5228 GCA_044345955.1 Lysobacteraceae bacterium | reverse complement strand
GCACCGCATCCCCATCTACAGCGAACACCTCAGTGCCTGCGGCGACAGCCGCGGCCAGCTCTACGACCTGCTGCCGCTGCCTTTCAGCGAGGCGTCGGTGCATCACGTCGCCGGCCGCATCCGCCGGGTGCAGGACATTCTCGGTCAGCGGATCGCGATCGAGAACATCTCCTACTACGCCGCACCGTTCCAGGACATGCGCGAGATCGACTTCGTCAACGCGGTGCTGATCGAAGCCGACTGCCTGCTGCTGCTGGACGTCAACAACATCGCGGTCAACGCCACCAATCATCGCTACGACGCCTCGGACTTCCTGGCGGCGCTGCCGGGCGAGCGCGTGGCCTATCTCCACGTCGCCGGCCACTACGACGAGGCCGAGGATCTGAAGATCGACACCCACGGCGCCGCGGTCAACGCCCAGGTCTGGGGCCTTCTGGAAGAGGCCTATCGCCGCTTCGGGCCGCGCCCGACCCTGCTGGAACGCGATTTCAATCTGCCGCCGTTCGAGGAACTGCTCGACGAAGTCGGTCAGGTCCGCCGCCGCATCGCCGGAGCCGCCGCGCATGAGCGCCGCCGCGCCGCCGCCTGAGAGCACGCCGCCCGAAGACGGGCTCGGCGCACAGCAGGACGCGCTGGCCGCCTACATCCGCGACCCCGAGGGCGTGCCGCCGCCACCCGGCATCGAGGAGCGACGGCTCAGGATCTACCGCGAACTGTTCTTCAACAACATCGACAGTCTGCTCGCCGGCAATTTCCCCGTGATCCGACGGATCTGCGGCGACGCCGACTGGCAGGCGCTGATCCGCGGATTCCTGCGCGATCACGATTGCCAGACGCCGCTGTTCACCGAACTGGGGCGCGAGTTCATGCGTTATCTCGATGCGCGCGCCGAAAACCCGGCCGGATGCGACGACCCGTCGTGGCTGCGCGAACTGGCGCATTACGAATGGGTCGAGCTGGCGCTGCAGATCAGCGAAGCGCACCAGGACGACATCGCCCACGACCCCGACGGCGACCTGCTCGCGGGCCGACCGCTGGTCTCGCCGCTGGCCTGGCCCCTGGCCTACGCCTGGCCGGTGCACCGGATCGGCCCGGGCTACCGGCCGGATGCGCCACCCGAGGCTCCGACCCTGCTGATGCTGCGGCGCGAGGCCGACGGCACGGTGAGCTTCCACGCACTGACACCGCTGAGCTTCCGCCTGTTGCAGCGGCTGGACGAATTCCCGCACCTGAGCGGCCGCGAGCAATTGCTGGCGCTGGCGGCAGAGGCCGGCGCCGCGGACCCCGAAGCCTTCGCGCACGACGGCGCTGGGCAGCTCGACCTGTTCCGCAAGGAAGGCACCCTGCTCGGCACGCGGCGCGACTGAGCGGCGCGGCTGGGCGTCATGGGGCGTCTGCTACCCTTGTCGGCATGATCGAAGCCGCCACCATGCCCCCGCCTGTCCGCCCGAAGATGTCCGAACGCTTCCGCGGCTATCTGCCGGTGGTCGTGGACGTGGAGACCGGCGGTTTCGACTGGAACCGCCACGCCCTGCTCGAAATCGCGGTGCAAGCGATCGATCTGGACGAGGACGGCCGGCTGGTCCCGGGCGAACTCGCAAGCGCCCACCTGATCCCCGCGCCGGGCACCGAGATCGATCCCAAGTCGCTGCAGATCACCGGCATCGATCTGGATCATCCCTTCCGCCTCGCCAAGCCCGAACGCGAGGCGCTGGATCACGTCTTCGCCACGGTCCGCGTCGCGGTCCGCAAGCACGAATGCCAGCGCGCGATCCTGGTCGGCCACAACGCGCATTTCGACCTGAACTTCCTCAACGCCGCGGTCGCACGCACCCAGCACAAGCGCAACCCGTTCCACCCTTTCAGCGTGTTCGACACCGTCACCCTCGCCGGCGTCGCCTACGGCCAGACCGTCCTCGCCCGCGCGGTGATGGCGGCCGGCCTGTCGTGGAACGGCGAGGAAGCGCATTCCGCCGTCTACGACACCGAACGCACCGCCGAGTTGTTCTGCAAGATCGTCAACGCCTGGCCGCGGGCCGCACAAGGCCTGTAGAGCGGATCGCGGATCCGCTAAAGCTTCTCCGCAGCCCGCCGCGCGCGCAGCCCGCGCACGATCCCGTACAGACTGATCGCGATCCAGGTGAACTGCAGCAGCGCCACCGAGAGGTTGAAGCCGCCGAACAGCGAGACCAGGATGCCGCTCGATCCGGCGATATTGATGAGCTGATACGGCAGTCCGGTCCCCGACAGCCGCCCGCTCTGCAGCAGGAAATAGCTGCCGACCACCAGCAGCGTGCCGAGCAGGCCGACGAGGTCGTACCACTGCAGGTTCATGCGTGCGCGCTCACTGCCGCTGCCGCACCGCCTCGAACAGCGCCACGCCGGCAGCAACCGAGACGTTGAGGCTTTCCACGCCGGGCGCGTTCGCGAGGCCGGGCATCGGGATCGTCACCAGACCGTCGCAGTGTTCGCGGGTGAGCCGGCGCAGGCCGTCGGCTTCCCCGCCGAGGACCAGCGCGACGTTGCCGCGCAGGTCGGTCGCGTACAGCGACGCGTTCGCCTCGCCGGCCAAGCCGTAGACCCACACGCCGAGCTGCTGGATGTCGCGCAGCGCGCGCGCCAGATTGGTCACCCGCACGACCGGCACGCTGTCGGCGGCGCCGGCGGAGGTCTTGCGCACGGTCGCATTGACCTGCACCGCCTTGTCCTTGGGAATCACCACCGCGGTGACGCCGGCGACGGCCGCGCTGCGCAGGCAGGCGCCGAGGTTGTGCGGGTCCTGCACGCCGTCGAGCACCAGCAGCAGCGCCTTGCCCTCGGCGGCCTCGACCAGCGCCTGCAGATCGTTCTCGCCCCAGGTCTTGGCAGCGGCGTAGCGCGCGACCACGCCCTGATGGCGCAGACCGCCGGCGACCCCGTCCAGCGCATTGGTCGCGACCCGGCGCACGTCGATGCCGCGGCGGCGCGCGTTTTCCTCGATCTCGGTCAGGCGGGGATTCTTCGCGCCGGCCTCGATCAGCACTTCGCGGACATGGTCGGCATCGTGCTCGACCGCGGCGGCCACGGCGTTGATGCCGGCGATCCATTGGGACTCTTTGCTCATGGCGGCCATTGTGCCGGATCGCCGCGGCGACGGCATCGCGGGCCTGCGACGGGCGGGCCGCACGTTATCATCCGCGGCCCCCTGCCGACCCTCGCCGCATGCCGCCCTTGCCGCCCATCGAGACGCAGATCGCCATCGTCGGCGGCGGCCCTGCCGGGCTGATGGCGGCCGAGGTCGCGATCGCGGCGGGCTGCCGGGTCGATCTGTTCGAGGCCAAGGGCTCGGTCGGGCGCAAGTTCCTGATCGCCGGCAAGGGCGGTCTCAATCTGACCCACGGTGAAGCGCGACCAACCTTCGATGCGCGCTACGGCGAACGCATGGCCGAGATCGCACACTGGCTGGATGCCTTCGACGGCGAGGCCCTGCGCGACTGGGCGCGTGGATTGGGCGTGGAGACCTACGTCGGCACGTCCGGCCGAGTGTTCCCGATGGACCGCAAGGCCGCGCCGCTGCTGCGCGGCTGGGTGCGGCGGCTGCGCGAACAAGGCGTGCGTTTCCATGTCCACCACCGTTGGCTGGGTATCGACGCCGACGGCACCCTGCGCTTCGACACGCCCGAGGGCGAACGTCGCGTGCGCGCGGGCGCGAGCGTGCTCGCGCTCGGCGGCGCGAGCTGGCCGGAACTCGGCTCCGACGACGCCTGGGTCGCGCCGCTCGCCGCGCACGGCATCGACATCGCGCCGCTGCGCCCGTCGAACTGCGGTTTCGATATCGGCTGGAGCGCGCTGCTCGCCGGGAAACACGCCGGCGCGCCGCTGAAACCGGTGATCGCGCACTGGCAGGACGACGCCGGCGCGCCGCGGTCGCTGCAGGGCGAATGCGTGCTCACCGCGACCGGGATCGAAGGCAGCCTGATCTACGCGCTGTCGGCGATGCTGCGCGAACGCATCGCCCGCGACGGCGAAACCACGCTGTGGCTGGATCTCGCGCCGGGCCGCGATGAAACGCGACTCGTCCGCGACCTGCAGGCACCGCGCGGCAAGCGCAGCGTCGGCGAGCACCTGCGCCGGCAGACCGGACTGGATGCGGGCAAGGCCGCGCTGGTGTTCGAAACGCTGCCGCGCGATGCGCTCGGCGATGCGGTCCGCGTCGCCGCGACCATCAAACGTCTGCCGCTGCGCCTGAAATCGCCGCGCCCGATCGCCGAAGCGATCAGCAGCGCCGGCGGCGTCCGTCTCGAAGCGCTGGACGAGCATCTGCAACTGAAAGCGCTTCCCGGTGTGTTCTGTGCCGGCGAAATGCTCGACTGGGAGGCCCCGACCGGCGGCTATCTGCTCACCGCCTGCTTCGCCAGCGGGTTGATCGCGGGACGCGGCGCGGTGGCGTCGATCGACACGGTGTCGTAGGGAGGGCCTTGGCCCGCCATTGCAGCCTAGCGGACGAAGGTTGCACACATCGAAGTCGCTTCGATCGTGCGACGGCAGGATCGGATAAGTCGCAATGGCGGGCCAAGGCCCGCCCTACGACGTCTCAATATTTCTGCTTCCGGCGCTTCGCCGGCTGCCCGCGCGGCGGCGGGGGTTTGACGCCGCGCTCTTCGGCGAGGCGGAAGTCGATCTTGCGCTCTTCCAGGCTGGCCTTGAGCACGACGATGCGCACTCGATCGCCGAGACGGAAGGCGCGCCCCATGCGTTCGCCGCTCAGGGTCTTGCGGATCGGGTCGAAGTGGTAATAGTCGTAGGGCAACTGGGTGACGTGGATCAGGCCGTTGACCTTCGACTCGTCCAGTTCGACGAACAGGCCGAAGCTGGTCACGCCGCTGATGGTGCCGTCGAACTCGCCGCCGACGTGCTTCTCCATCCACGCCGCGCGATAACGCTCGTCGACCTCGCGCTCGGCTTCGTCGGCGCGGCGTTCGCGTTCGGAACACTGCAGCGCCAGCGCGGCCATGCCGCTCGCCGAATAGGCGAACCCGGCAGGCTTCGCGCCGCTCAGCGCGTGCTTGATCGCGCGATGCACCAGCAGGTCGGGATAGCGCCGGATCGGCGAGGTGAAATGCGCGTAGGCCTCCAGCGCGAGGCCGAAATGTCCGGCGTTGTCGGGCGAATACACCGCCAGCGACTGGGTCCGCAGCAGCACCGACTCCAGCAGCGCGGCATCGGCGCGGTCGCGGATCTTCATCAGC
>JBIJAD010000033.1:0-18679 GCA_044345955.1 Lysobacteraceae bacterium | reverse complement strand
GGCCGCAACCGCAAGAATCAGGCGGTGCTGCCGCTCCGCGGCAAGATCCTCAACGTCGAACGCGCGCGTTTCGATCGCATGCTGTCGTCGGCCGAAGTCGGCACGTTGATCACCGCGCTGGGCACCGGCATCGGCAAGGACGAATACAACCCGGACAAGCTGCGCTACCACCGCATCATCATCATGACCGACGCGGACGTCGACGGCTCGCACATCCGCACCCTGCTGTTGACCTTCTTCTACCGGCAGATGCCCGAACTCATCGAGCGCGGCCACATCTACATCGGTCTGCCGCCGCTGTACAAGATCAAGCAGGGCAAGAACGAGCTGTATCTCAAGGACGACGCGGCGCTGGACCAGTACCTGGCCGGCAACGCGGTCGAGAACGCCGCGCTGGTGCCGGGCGAGGGCGTGCCCGCGATCGACGGCGAACGCCTCGAACGCCTGCTGCTGGTCTACGCCGCGGCGCGCGACGCGATCGCGCGCAACGCCTATCGCTACGACCCGACCCTGCTCGAAGCCCTGATCGATTTCCCGCCGCTGGACGCCGCGCGTCTGGCCGAACTGGCGGCCGATCGCGCGCCGTTGGATGGGTTCGAGGCGCGGATCAACCGCAGCGGCCTCGGCCGCCCGCGCTTCCGCGTCGAAGCCCGCGCCGCCGGCGAGACCCAGCCGGCCGCGCTGATCGTGCGTCGCACCCACATGGGCGAGACCACCGTGCACGAGCTGGTCGCGGCCAGCTTCGAACACGGCGAACTGCGCGCCCTGCGCGACGCCGCCAAGGAACTGCACGGGCTGCTCGGCGGCGGTGCGAAGATCATCCGCGGCCACCGCGAGGAACCGGTGTCCAGCTTCGCCCAGGCCCACGCCTGGCTGCTGGAAGAAGCGAAGAAGGGCCGCCAGATCCAGCGCTTCAAGGGCCTGGGCGAAATGAACCCGGAACAATTGTGGGAAACCACCGTGAACCCCGACTCCCGCCGCCTGCTGCAGGTGCGGATCGAGGACGCGGTCGCCGCCGATCAGATCTTCTCGACCCTGATGGGCGACGTGGTCGAACCGCGCCGCGAGTTCATCGAGGACAACGCCCTGAAGGTGGCCAATCTCGACGTCTGAGAACGCGGCAACCCCGCGGCCGGCCCGGGGACGTTGGCGTCATCCGCCACGTCCCGGCGCGACCGCCGTCGCGAAGCGACGCAGCGGCCTGGTGCGATTGACGAAACGTTAATCCCCGACCCATTACAACATTCCACCCTCTCCAGACCCGACCGGAGCCGCCGCCATGACGCCAGTGCCCTCGCGCGCCACCGTCCGGGTCGCCGTCGCCGTGGCGCTGTGCGCCGGCCTGCTCGCCGCCTGCGCCACCACCACCTCCTCGACCGGGCGCAAGCAGTACGTCGGGGCCTATTCGCAGCAGCAACTCGACCAGCTCGGCGCCCAGGCCTTCGCCGAGCAGAAAGCGAAGAAACCGCTGTCCCGGGACGCCCGCCAGAACGCCTACCTGCGCTGCGTGGTCCAGTCGATCGTGCGCGAACTGCCGCCGGAGCGGCAGGCCGGCGGTTGGGAAGAGGCGGTGTTCATCGACGACGCGCCCAACGCCTTCGCGCTGCCCGGCGGCAAGGTCGGCGTGAACACCGGGATCTTCACCGTCGCCCGCAACCAGGACCAGCTCGCCGCAGTCGTCGGGCATGAGATCGGCCACGTGGTCGAGCGCCACCACGACGAGCGCGTGACACGGCACGTCGGCGCTTCGGGCGTGGTCCAGTTGCTGGCGGCGATCGCCGGCGCCCGCTACGGCCAGAGCGGATCCCATATCGCCAGCCAGGGCGGTGGATTGATCGCGCAGGCGGGCTTCCTGCTCCCCGGCACCCGCGCCCAGGAGGACGAGGCCGACATCGTCGGCCAGCGCCTGATGGCCCAGGCCGGCTTCGATCCACGCCAGGCCGTGATGCTGTGGGAGAACATGCTCACCGCCGGCGGCAGCCGCCCGCCGGAATGGCTCTCCACCCACCCCGACCCGCGTTCCCGCATCGGTGAAATGCGCCGCCGCGCCGACCAGTTGATGCCGCTCTACGAACAGGCCCGCGTGGCCTGCCGTCGGCCCGCCTGCGGCTGAAATCGATGCGATGATGTCGAACGCGATGCTGTCGCCCCTTTCCTTGACCCGCGGCCTGGCCGCATCCACCGCGACGGCCCTGTGCCGTCCTTCGTCCCCGAGAAACACATGACTGCTTCCGCACGCCCCTTCCCGCGTACCGCCCTGACCGCCGCCGTCGCGCTGCTCGTCGGCTGCGCTTTCGCCGCGCCCGCCTTCGCCCAGCAGGACGAGGATTACGAGGACAAACCCCGGACCTCCACCGGTTCGGGCAGTGCCGCGGCCGCCTCCGAGCGTGCGCGCCAGCGCAAGGCCGAGTCGCAGGCGCAGTCCAGCAAGCAACCCGACCTGTTCCCGCTGGCCACCCGCAAGCCGCCGGAAAACAGGGTCTCGCAGAAGGACGCGAAGACCGCCAACAAGATCCAGGCCGACTTCGACGCCGCGAAGTACGCCGAGGTCATGGCCCAGGTCGACGCCTTCGGCGCCGAGTCGCAGAACGCGTATCTCAAGAGTTTCCTCTACCAGCTCGCCGCGAACGCCGCGCAGAAGCTCGAGGACGATGTCCGCGCCGCCGACTACTACCTCAAGACCGTGGAAACCAACGGCCTCGACAACAACGGCCACTACCAGATCATGTTCAATCTCGCGGTCACCCTGAACACGCTGGATCGCGACCAGGAGGCCCTGACCTGGACCGACCGCTATCTCACCGAAACCAAGAACGAAAACGAGCAGGTGCTCGGGCTCAAGGCGTATCTGCTGAGCAAGCTCGGCCGCGCCGCCGAGGGCGCTGCGCTGTACGAGAAAATGCTGGCCGCCAAGCCCGGCGACCGCGCGGTGCTGATGAATGCGGTCTCGCTGTACCAGCAGGCCGAGAACTACGACAAGGCCAACGCCCTGCTGGAAGACGCGCGCGTCAAGGGCCTGCTCAAGGAAGCCAACGAATTCCGCACCCTCTTCGTCGGCTACATCAACGCCAACAAGTACCGCGAGGCCGAAGGCGTGTTGCTCGACGGCGTCGCCAAGGGCGCGATTCCGGCTTCGCAGACGCTGGCCAACGATTATTCGATCCTGGCCCAGAACTACTACGGCGAGGAGAACGTCGCCAAGGCGATCGAGTTCTACCGCCGCGCTGCCGAGGTGTCGACCAACGGCGAGGCGGCCCTCAACCTGGCCAAGGTCCTGCGCAACGAGGATCGGATCGCCGAGGCCAAGGCCGCCGCGCGGGACGCGCTGGCCAAGGGGGTGAAGAAGCCCAAGGACGCCAACGACATCCTGGCCCTGCCGGGCAAGTAAGACGAAACGCCCGATCCGGTCACGCATCGGATCGGTTTCGGGCAGGGGGTGTTGGTAAGTCCTGCTGCGATTGGTATAAGCTTAGAGATTCCCGCGACCGGTTCTCATCTTGGGACCGGTCGCGGTTCGACCATATACGGGGTGTCGTGGTCGGGGTCGGGTTCACTTTCACGGAAAGATCGCGAACGCGCCGCTGCCGCATCGACGCCACGAGACCGCTAAACCGAGCCTGCTGCGCATGACCGAACCGTTGCCGACCCCTGACAAGCGCGATCGCGAAGAATCCGGCCTGAACTGGTCGCGGATCACCGCCATCAGCTTCGCCATCGCGCTGCACATCGCCGCGCTCATGCTGCTGCTTGTCCCGGTCAGCCCGCCGGGCGCGGAGCAGGAAGAAGAAGAGAACACCAGCGTCGTCATCATCGAGCCGCCGCCGCCGCCGCCGCCGCCGCCGCCGCCGCCGGAAGAGCCACCCAAGGAAATCAAGCTCACCCCGCAGGAGACCCCGCGGCCGGTGATCCAGCCGCCGCCGGAAGACCCGCCGCCGGTGACCTTCGACGATCCCTCGCCGATGGATGCCCCGGCCCCGCCGCCGTCCCCGCCGGCGCCCCCGGCCCCGCCGGCCCCGAGCGCTCCGCCGCGCAACGACAACGACCTGCGCGCCAGCCTCTGCGTCCGTCCGTCGATGGCGCCGCTGCAGCAGGCGGTCTCTCGCGCCGGCGTGTCCGCCGATCTCGCCCTGATGATCACCTATGCGGCCGACGGCAACATCACCGACGTCAGCATCGCCAAGAGCAGCCGCAACCGCGACCTCGACCGCGCCGCGATCACCTGGGCCAGACGCGCCAAACTCTGCCCCGGCAGCGCCGGTCAGGGCCGTCTGCCGTTCTCGTTCGCGCTCGAGTGATCCTCGGCGCGACCCCCCGAACAATCCGTTGCACCGCGTCAAAACGATCCTTCGTTAGCTCCTTCCACACACAAGAAAGGTAAGCGTCATGCTGCAGGAAATCCTCACCGTCGCAACCGCCGGCGCCACCGGTGGCGGCAACGCCGCCGCCCTGAAGCAGATGGGCGTCGACCATCTGATCACCGAATTCACGACGAAGCCGGGCGAATACCCGGTGCAGATCGCGGTCGCGCTGACCCTGATCATCCAGTCCGCAATGTCCTGGTACTGGATCGTCGTCAACTTCCTCAAGAACAGCGCGCTGCGTCGTCGCGGCGACACCGTCACCAGCACGTTCTGGGAAACCCCGAACGCGCAGGACGCGATCCGCTTCATGGAAGAGCAGCCCAAGAGCGAGCCGTTCTCGAAGATCGCACTCGACGCCGCCCAGGCCGCCGCGCACCACCAGCGCCACGAAGGCTCGCGTCTGGTCGAGTCGCTGAACCGTTCCGAGTTCGTCGACCGCGCCCTGCGTCAGGCCGTTACCCGCGAATCGATGAACCTCGAAAGCGGCATGACCCTGCTCGCCTCGGTCGGTTCGACCGCGCCGTTCATCGGTCTGCTCGGTACCGTGTGGGGCATCTACGGCGCGCTGATCAAGATCGGTGCGACCGGCCAGGCCTCGATCGATGCGGTCGCCGGCCCGGTGGGCGAGGCGCTGATCATGACCGCGGTCGGTCTGTTCGTCGCCATCCCGGCGGTGCTCGCGTACAACTTCTTCATGCGCGCCAACCGCATCACCAACAGCAAGTTCGATACCTTCGCGCACGACCTGCACGACTTCTTCGCCACCGGCTCGCGCGTCGGCGAAGTGGGCGGCAAGCGCTGATCCGCACGCGACGATCGAACCTCTGACGGAGTACAGCCATGGCCTTCAGTTCCGGCAACGACAGCGGCTCGCTGGTGTCCGAGATCAATGTCACGCCCCTCGTGGACGTGATGCTGGTGCTGCTGATCATCTTCATGATCACCGCGCCGCTGATGTCGCACAAGACCAAGGTCGAGCTGCCCCAGGCCAACTACGATTCGCGGGAAACGGACAAACCGTTGCCGACCCCGCCGATCACCATCGCAGTGACCGAGGACGGCAGGTACTTCTACAACGACGAACCGGTGACCTTGCAACAACTGGAAAGCCGGTTCTCGACCGAAGCGCAGAAGACCCCGCAGCCGCAGGTCAACGTTCGCGGCGACAAGACCACCCGCTATCGTTTCATCAACGAAGTGGTCAACCTCGCCCAGGCCCAGGGCATGCGCAAGGTCGGCTTCGTCGCCACCAAAGAACGCGACTGATCGCCACCGACGGGAGCATATCGCATGGCTTTCTCCTCCAACTCCTCCGGTCCGATGGCCGACATCAACGTCACGCCCCTCGTGGACGTGATGCTGGTGCTGCTGATCATCTTCATGGTGACCGCGCCGATCCTGTCCTATCCGATCGACATCGACCTCCCGCAGCGGACCAACAATCCGCCCGAACCGCCCGTCGATCCGCCGCCGCCGATCAAGCTGCGCATCGATGCTTCCGGCACCGTCTACTGGAACGACAGTTCGACCCCGATCAACGCGCTGCGCAGCATGATGCAGGCCGAGGTCGAGCGCGATCCGCGGAACCAGCCGACGCTGGAGATCGACGTCAACGCCGAGGCCCAGTACGAACCGCTGGCCAAGGTCCTGGCGTACGCCAAGGACTCGGGCATGAAGAAGATCGGCTTCGTCAAGAAATGACCGCACCACCGTCCGGCGGCGGACCTGCAGCCCGCCGCCGGACGAACGCTTGCCCAGGCTTACAGACTGGTTTGCGACGCCGCCCTCCGGGGCGGCGTTTTTTTGCCTGCCGCCGGGGGCTTGCGGGCGATCGAACGACGGGCGTAGGGTAGAGGCGTCATCCCACCGGAGGAGCTCGTCATGGCATTCGCCCAAGCCCAGTCCCGGCAGCGGAACATCGCCGAGATCAACATCACCCCGCTGATCGACGTGATGCTGGTCCTCCTGGTGATCTTCATGATCGCCGCACCGATCCTCAGCCGGCCGATCCCGCTGACCTTGCCGCAGGCCGTGCCGCCCGATCCGAATCTTCAGCGCCTCCCACCGCTGGAGCTGCGGATCGACGCCGCCGGCCAACTGGTCCTCGGCGGTCAGGCGATGCCGATGTCGGCCCTGTCTTCGATCCTGTCGGCCGAACGCGTGCGCGCCGGCAACGAGCCGCTGATCCTGCAGATCAAGGCCAACGATCAGGTCGACTACCAGACGGTCGCCCGGGTGCTGGCGACCGCGAAGAACGCGGGGCTGGAGCACATCCGCATCCTCTGAGCGCCAGGCGCGGTGTCCGCTCGTAGCGCCCCCGCGCAGGCGGCCGCCGCCGCCCGAAGACATCCCCTTCGTCGCGATCAGCCGCGCAGGATGGCGAGATAACGTTTCACGGTGAGCGCGAGGCCCGCGTACAGCGCCTCGCCGATCAGCGCGTGGCCGATCGACACTTCCAGCACGTTCGGCACCGCTTCAAGGAACGCACCGAGATTGGCCTGGCTGAGGTCGTGGCCGGCGTTGACGCCGAGCCCGAACCCGGTCGCTGCCCCGGCGCTCGCCGCGAACAGCGGCAGTTGGCTCTGCGGATCGCCCGCGGCGCAGGCCTCGGCGTAGGGGCCGGTGTAGAGCTCGATCCGGTCCGCGCCGGTGGCCGCGGCCGCGGCCATGTCGGCGCCGGCATCGGCGAACAGGCTGACCCGGCAGCCGAAACCCTGCAGGCCCACGACGTGCCCGTGCAACTGCGGTCGGTCGCGGACGAAATCGAAGCCATGGTCCGAGGTCAGTTGCCCGTCGCCGTCGGGCACCAGGGTGGCCTGGGCCGGGCGCACCGCGGCGCAGAGGGCCTGGAATCCCGGATAGCCCGGACGCGGCGGCCCGAAGGGATTGCCTTCGAGGTTGAATTCGACCCGGTACTCGCGGGTCAGCTCGGCGAGGGCGTGGACATCGTCGGCGCGGATGTGGCGCGCGTCGGGCCGCGGGTGCACGGTGATGCCGTGGGCGCCGGCATCGAGGCAGGCGCGGGCGGCGGTGACCACGTCGGGATCGCGGCCGCCGCGCGAATTGCGCAGCACCGCGATCTTGTTGACGTTGACGCTGAGGACGGTCAAGCGCCGTCGCGGCCGGGGCCGGGTTCGGCATCGCCCGCGGACTGGGCGCGGCGGGCTTCGGCCTGTTCGCGCAGGCGACGCAGTTCCTGCGGGTCGATCAGCATCGCGTCGCTGCGCGCACTGCTGTCGACGCGCTGCGCCAGTAGCGACATCACCGCGAACACGGTCAGGCCCAGCGATGCCACTCCGCACACCACCAGCATCAGCATCGAGGGAGTCGTCAGCGCGACCCCGAGCAGGGCGGCGGCGATCAGGAGAAGCAACCAGGGCATGGCGCGGCCTTCACGGGGGACTGAGAGACGGCCGCCAGTCTACTCCCGGCCCCGCCCCGCCCGACAGACCGCCGGCCGCCGTCTGACTGCCGTCCGTCGCCCGTGACCGGACGCCGCAGTCGCCCGCCGTCAGAGCAGCGGCGAGAGCAGGCGCGCCAGCGACTCGGGCAGGCGGCTGCGCAGCAGCCGACGGTCGCGGTCGACGCGCACCCGCGGCGCACGCGTGAATTCGCCTTCGATCAGCTTCGCGAGCTGCTGGCCGAAACCGAGATCCTGGAACAGCACGCCGATCTCGAAGTTCAGGCGGAAGCTGCGGTGATCGAAATTGGCGCTGCCGACGATGGCAGAGGCCTCGTCGACCAGCAGCGCCTTGGTGTGGAGCATGCGCGGGCCGTACTCGTAGATCTTCACGCCCGCGGCGAGCAGCTCGTCGTAATACGAGCGCGCGGCCAGCGTGACCAGGCGCGAATCGCTGAGCTTCGGCACCAGCAGGCGCACGTCCAGCCCGCCCAGCGCCGCCGACGTGAGTGCCATCATCGCCGCTTCCCCGGGGACGAAATACGGCGTGACCAGCCAGACCCGTTCGCGCGCGGCATGGATCAGCCCCACCTGCAGGCGATGGATCGGCTCCCACGACGCATCCGGGCCCGAAGTCAGCACCTGGGCCGAAATCGGGCCGGGCGCGAGCGGCGGCAGACTGCGGACCACGCCGGAAATGAAATCGCGCTGGCCGGTGGCGTAGACCCAGTCCTCGGCGAACACGAGCTGCAGCGCCAGCACCGCATCGCCTTCCACGCGCAGATGCAGATCGCGATAGGCGTCCTCGCGCAGTCGCTCGTTCTGGTCGTCGGTGATATTCATCCCGCCGGTGTAGCCGACCCGGCTGTCGATCACGACGATCTTGCGATGCGTGCGAAGGTTGAACCACGGCCGCCAGAGGAAGCGCGAGAACCGGGTCGGATGGAACCAGGCGACTTCGGCGCCGGCCGCGCGCAGCGGTTCGAGGAAGGCGCGCGAGCATTGCGCCGCGCCGATGCCGTCCAGCAGCAGCCGCACCTGCACGCCGCGGCGGGCGCAGGCGATCAGCGCATCGCGGATCGCGGTGCCGCTGCGGTCGGGGGTGAAGATGTAGTACTCCAGGTGGACGTGATGCTCCGCGCGCGACAGATCGTCGATCAGGGCGTCGTACTTGGCGGCGCCGTCGATCAGCAGGCGTACTTCGCGCAGGGTGCCGGCGGCGATCCCGGTCGCGCCCTGCGCCATCCGCGCCAGCTCCTGCGCCTCGGACGAACCGGCCGCGGCGCAGACCTTGCCGACCAGCACGTCGCGCTCCAGCCGGCTGCGGGTGCGACGCAGGCGCTGGCGCGCGATCTTCTGCGGACCGAGCAGGTGATAGACCACGAAACCGATGTAGGGCAGCAGCGCCAGGCCGAGCAACCAACTGAGGGTCGCGACCGGTTCGCGCTTCTGCAGCAGGATCCACGGCACCAGCACGAGCAGATACAGCGCCCAGCCCAGGAACAGGCCGAGTCCGAGCTGTGGCCCGATCACGGGGATGCCGTGCAGCCAGTCCCACAAGGCGAACATCCGGGGAGACCTCCGTCGCAGCGGGCGCGACCCGCACAGGCTAGCCTAGCGGGATGACAACGGGCGGCAAAGTCGACAAGGCGACCCACAACCTGCTGCGCCCCGGCGCGCTGAAGGGCCGGGGCGCAGCCTCGTACGTGCCCGGCCGCTTCGAAAAGACCGTGATCGAGGCGGAAGACGACGGTTGGGGTTCGGTCTACGCCGGCGACGAGGGCCGGTCAGGCGCGACCGCCGGCGACGCCGCCGCGTCGGGGCTGCCGCGCCTCGAGACCACCGTCACCGAGGAGCGTGCGCGCAGCATCATCAGCCGCAACCGCTCGCCGGACATCCCGTTCAGCCAGTCGGTGAATCCCTATCGCGGCTGCGAACACGGCTGCGTGTACTGCTTCGCACGTCCTTCGCACGCCTATCTCGATCTCTCGCCCGGGCTCGACTTCGAAACCCGGCTGTACGCCAAGACCAACGCCGCCGAACGTCTGCGCGCGGAGCTGGCCAAACCCGGCTATCGCTGTTCGCCGATCTCGCTGGGCATCAATACCGACGCCTATCAGCCGATCGAACGTCGTTGGCGCGTCACGCGGCAATTGCTGGAAGTGTTCGCCGAATGCCGTCATCCGGTCAGCCTCATCACCAAGAACGCGCTGATCCTGCGCGACCTGGACCTGCTCGCGCCGATGGCGCGCGAGGGCCTGGTGCATGTGTACGTGTCGATCACCACGCTCGACAACCGACTGTCCTCGAAACTCGAACCGCGTGCCGCCGCCCCGCATACCCGCCTGAAGACCGTACAGGCGCTGCATGAAGCCGGTGTACCGGTAGGCACGATGGTGGCGCCGGTGATCCCGACGCTCACCGATGCCGAGCTCGAACGCATCCTCGAAGCCGCGTACGACCACGGCGCGCGCGCCGCCGGCTACGTGCTGCTGCGCCTGCCGCACGAGCTGAAGCAGGTGTGGCGAGAATGGTTGTCGCTGCACTATCCCGACCGCGCCGCGCACGCGATGAGCCTCGTCCAGCAGATGCGCGGCGGCAGGGATTACGACAGCACTTTCGGCACCCGCATGCGCGGCGAAGGCCCGTTCGCCGACCTGATCGCGATGCGTTTCTCCAAAGCGCACAAGCGCATCGGCTTCGGCCGGCTGCCGCCGCTGGACGGTTCGAAGTTCCTGCCGCCACCGGGCCCGCCGAAACCGGCGAAGCCGACGCGAGCGGCCAAATCGGCGCAAGCGGATTCGCTGCAGGGCAGATTGTTCTGACGACCGTCGCGCGGTTTGTGTCTGCCGTCAGAGCGGTCGCACGAAGGTGAGGAGGACCTGCATGCCGCGTTCGCGATCCCGCCATTGGCCGCCGAGAGGTTCGCCGGTACCGGGCGTATCGAAGAACCGGATCCGACGGTCGCTGCCGTTGCCGGAGAGACCGAACAGCGTCAAGGTGGTCCGGAATCCCTTGATCAGGGTGGTTTCGACGTAGGCGCTGGCGAACATCCGGCGCCGGGTTTCTTCGATTTCATCGACATAGTAGACGGTCGTCCTGCGCGGGGCGATCAGGTCGAACCCCCAGGAAAGACCCAGGTTTTCGGGATCGTGCCGGAAGGCCAGGCTGGCTTCCTGTTCGGGCACGCCGCTGAGCGGGCGCGAATCCATCACCGGCGAATCGGGAAACAGGCGCGAGCGACGCCAGGTCGTGCTCGTGGTCAAGGTGGCGTTCGGCAGCAGGGCGTCGAGCGGGATCGTGGTCTGCAGCGACACGCCGAGAAGACGCCCGTCGCCGGCGATGCCGATCGCCTGGCCGCCCGACTCCGTCGGTACGTAGTCGAGTACGCCGCGACGCCATTCGCCGAACGCCCTGAGAGTGACCACGCCATCGTCGCCCCAGCGATGCTCCAGACGCAGCTCCGACCGCGTCGTGCGTGCGGGCCGGATCGATGCGTTGCCGCTGATCGGCCTGTCGTCGACGTTCTCGACCGAAGCCGCGAACTCCTCGAAATCGAGCTGATCGACCTTCTGCCGGAGTTCGGCGCGAAGCTTGGTGCGCTCGGAAGCGTCCCAGGTGAAGGTGACCGATGGCTTCAGATACCGCAGCCGCTGCTCCCTGGACAGGTCGCCCTGTACGCGAATCCGCGACCATTCGGCGGCGATGCCGCCGACCGCGCGCCAACGCGGCGACAGCCGCGCGCTGACGTTCAGGAAGGACTCCGTCCGCAGCTCGGAAACCACGGTGTCGGAGCCGGGAAGCACGATCGGCGTCAGCACGCCGCCGATCGTTTCCGCATAGTAGAGATCCGTGTCGAGCCGGTTGAACGCGGTCTCGATCCCGAATTCGGGCTGGAACCGGCCTTCGCCGGCGCGCGAGAACGTGGCCCGGAACACGCCTTCCTGCGCACGCTGCAGACTGTTGGTCAATGTCCTGCGGGTCGGCCGAAAACTGCCCTGGACGACGTCTTCCTTGCTCTGCCGCCCGAGCACGACAAGCTTGGTCGTCCATTCGCCGTGCTTGCGGCTCCAGTCCGAACCGATCTCCACCTCATGATAGGCCTCGTCGAAGGTGAACCGCCGTGTGCCCAGCACGGGGCCGTCGGAAGAGCCCTGCCGGACTTCCAGCGCGATCCGATCGCGGAAGTCGTCGTTGCCCAGACGCATGTTGAAGGCGAAATCGCCGTTCGCCACAGGACCCTGCAGCGACAACGTCGTCGCGCGTTCGATCGAATGGCTGGGCGCCGACTCGCGCCAGTACTGGGTGGTGATGTCGTCGCGGTCGAAGATGCGGTAGCGCCCGATGATGTCCTCCTTGTCCGAGTCGTACGAGTAGGAGCCGCCGATCGTCCAGTTTCCGAACGGCTTTTCGTAGCTGATCTCGCCCGAGGCGGCCACCCAGCCGTTGCGCTGCAGCGCGAATCTCGCCGTGACCGTGCCTTCGCCTTCGCTTTCGGCTTCGCGCAGGACGACGTTGGCGATCAACGACTGTCCCTGCGCCTGCGACACGTTTTCGCCGCTGCGCATCAGCACGACCCGCTCGACGCGTGCGGCCGGGATGCGCTGCAGGACATCGGTGATGCCGCCGGTCTTCACCGTCGGGCGTTGTCCGTCGATCAGCACGTTGCCCGCGGTGGCGCCGAACCCGCGCGCCTCGATGCCGGTATCGAGGACGAAGCCCGGAGTCCGCTTGACGATGTCGAGCGCGGTCTGCGGGCTGAACTCGCGAAAGTAATCGGCGCCGTAGACGACATTGCCGTCGTCGTCGAGGCTGCCGTTCTGGGCGTGGGCGTGGGCGGACACGCCGATCAGGGTCGCGAGCGAGACCGCGAGCGCCAGTGCGCGTCCGCGAAGACCGGCGACGGCATTCGCGCAGCGAGCTGCACGGATCGACAGGTCGGAGTGCCCGGTCGGAGAAGCGGAAGTCTGCATGATGAAGTCGTCCATGAGCGGGGTTGCGGGATCAGTCGAATTGCGCTTCGCGCAGGAAGGATCTGCGGTCTTCGTTCATGTCCGCCTGGAGCATCAGCGCGGCGCCCATCAGTTTTCCCGGTTCGGCGCGACCGAGCACCGTCAGCGGGTCCTCGAATCCGTTGACGTAGCCGAGCGCGAACGCGCCGCACTGATAGCCCATCAGCCGCAGCAGTTCCTCCGGCAGGGTTCGCGCCACGTCGAGCGGGCAGGACAGGTACTGATTCTCTTCCTGCCTGACCCAGCCGACGGCGTAGGTGAGGTTCAATGCGCAACGCACCCTGTCGGAGCGGTTCTCGCCGGAACCGTGATAGACCTTGCCGTCGTACACCAGCACCGAACCTTTCTCCATCACCGCCGGCAGACTGTCGGCGAGATCCAACTCCACGCTCCTTCCCGCCCGATGACTGCCGGGTACGATACGCGTCGCTCCCATCTCTTCCGTGTAGTCGGTCATGGCCCAGAGCGTGTTGCACTGGACATGGTAATCGTCGGGGAACGGATACATGTCCCATGCCACCTCGTCCTGATGCAGGGTCTGCGCCTGCGCGCCCGGATGCAGAGCGATGCATTGGGTGCAGTGGATCCGGAACGTCGACGCATGGGAGAGGAAGCGTTTGACGGTGCCCAGGATCGTATCGTTCATGATCAGCTCGCGCGCGGTCGGGGATCGCGCGATCAATCCGCCGGTGCGCTTGGTCCTCCTGCCGAGGATCGTATCGCGGCCGAACGGCGTCGCTTCCATGTAGGGAGCCAGTTCGGCGGCGATGCGATCCATCTGCCGACTGTGGACGAGGCGATCGATGATGGCGTAGCCATGCTCGCGCAGGCAGCGCTCGACGGTCTCGGGGGATGCGTCCGGAGGGAGATGGATGAGTGACATGCCTGTTCCTTGCTTCCTTGTGTAGGGTCGGGACGAGCCGATCGACGCGTTCAGATCGCTCCCGGATCGCCGATGGTCCGTCGGCCCGGTCCCTGTCGCGTCGACCCGACGGCCGCGGCATAGGCTTCGAGCGCCGTTCCGAAGACCGCATCGGGAGAGAATCGCTGTTCGACCAGTGCGCGCAGACGCTCGGGTCCGATCCGGTCCGCATGCGCGCCGGCGAGCACTTCCCTGACCCGCCCGATCAACGCCTCGGTGTCGCCATGGGGCACGAGCAGTTCGGGCGTGATCCCGCCGACGATCTCCTGCAACCCTCCGACCGCGAACGCCACCACCGGCGTGCCGACCGAAAAAGCCTCGATCGATGCGCCGCCGAATTCCTCGTACATCGAGGGCATCACGATCAACTCGCAGGCGGCGAGCGCTGCGGGCACTTCATGGTTCGGAATGAAGCCGGTGATGGTGACGCAATCGGCGAGACCCGCTTCCTCCACGGCGGCCTGCAGCCGATCGCGTTGCGGACCGTCGCCGACGAGCAGCAGACCGATGCCGTCCTTGCGCAGCTCCCGCGCCAGCGGAATCAGGTGGACCCAGCCCTTTTCCTTGGCGATCCTGCCGATGAAACCCACGGTCCTTCCGCGCAGGCCGTGACGGCGACGGAAATCGGTGACGACAGGCTCGGGCGGGCGCGCGAACTCGCTCGTGTCCACGGCGTCGGGTGCGACGACGACGTTGCAGCCGCTCGCTTCGACGAGCGCGACCGCGGTTTTCCGCGTCAATGCCATCACGGTGTGGGCTTTCGCCAGTGCGCGTTTTTCCAGCCAGCGGGCGAGCCCGTGCTGGATCCGGTCGAACAGCGAATGCGGCGTATACACCGCCAGCCGCGAGCAGTGCACCGTGATGACCATCGGCCGCCCGAGAATGCCCGGCGCGAGCCAGGACACCAGCAGCGCCGGGATCTGTCCGTCGAAATGGGCGTGGATCAGATCGTAGTCGTGCCGACGCGCTCTGCCGATCATGAATGCGATCGTGGCCAGCGCCCAGGATTGGGTCAACCCGAGCAGTCCGCTGAATTCCGAACGGATCTTCGGCAGCGGCGTCAGTGCCCGCTGGACATGCAGGTTCGGAAGCAGGGCGCGCACTTTGGGCAGCCCCGGGAAACCGATGGTCACGACGTGCTGCGCGACGCCCGATCGCGCCAGCCAGACCGACTGGCGCCAGGTCTGTATCTGCATGCCGCCGACGGAGTCGTAAGAGGCGGGCCATTCGACGACATCGGGATGATGGTAGAACGGTGTCAGTTTCAGGACTTTCATGCGGCTTCCGACTTCCCTGCGCTGAAAATCAATGCAAGACATCGACGATCGCGCGATCGCCCGGCGCGAGGCCCGCGAGGCAATGCCGCGAAACGCTGAACGTGCCCGGTTCGGCGAGACCGGAACTGCCCCCGGAGGGGTGCATCCCGGCCAGACGCGCAAGATCGCCGCGCAGTTCAGTCTCCATCAGCGACATGCGCGGGCCATACACGTTCAGGCGCGTGACGCCGCGCGAGCGCAGATCCCGGACCAGGCCCATCAACGGATGCGCGGACAGGAACTCGTCGATCTCCAGCCCATCGGTCCGAAGCGCTTGCGCGTACGCCTGCAGGGCATCGTCGGAGATCGGAAAGTCCACGAGCGTGATCGCGCGTCCGCCCTCCGCGAGGGCCGCCAGCGAGGGCCGTCGCATCGTCGAGGCCAGCAGTGATGCCGGATCTTCGCCGGGCAGCGCATGGGCCAGGAACAGGCAGCCATCGGGCGCATCCACAGGTGCGACGAGGGCCGCGAATTCGAGGCGCAGGTTCCGCAGTGGATGGCGATGCAGCGATGTCAGCGCTTCGTTTCCCGGCGCGAGCGTGATCGTCAATCGGCGGAGGCTCGATCCGGCATCGAGCCGTTCCAGCGCCCGGATGACATCCTCGGGCCGGCTGCCGGGCGAGAAGCGCATGTCCACATCGGCGATGCCGCAATACCGTTCGGGCGGCGCGTCCGGGAAGAACCGCGAAAGGAACATGTGGTACTCGGTTCCCTCGTCGGTGGCGTGGATCAGGTTTCGCGTGCGGCCGGGAACGCCGAGCGCATTGCGGATCGCCTGCTTGCATTCGTACATGCCGACCGGGCCGCCGACGCCGCGGAGCAGATGCAGGCTGACCGGGCGCGAGGTCAGGTGCGCGACGTAGTCCGGCAGAGGATGCAGGAACATCGTGCGGACGGTATCGGGGTCCAGTTGCGCCACGACGCGCGCTTCCTCGGCGAAACCGGAAGCGCCCAGTCGCGCCAGGATGTCCTGCTCGACCCCGCGCTCCCATGCGTCGGGCTTGAGCATGACGATGACCGGTTCGGCGCTCTGCTCGGGGCTGCTGGCGACGGACATGCGCGGAGAAGGACTCAGCCGATGATGCCCGCCATCCGGGCGTGCAGGTCCTGCGCCAGCGCGTCGATGTCGATGACGCGCGATGCGGAGGTCAGCAGCCGGGTATTGAGGTCGAGATTCGCTTCGAGCCGGCTGAAGATCTGCTCCCAATCGCGCGTGTTGACCTCCACGACGGGCGACGAGAGTATCTCGTCCGCATCTTCTCCGGTCACGCTGCAGATGGTGTGGATGATGAGTTGTCGGATGTATTCGGGGGACATGTTCGAATGCGTCTCCTCCGCGCTCGATCGCGTGGATCTTCAGTGCGCGCCGATCGTTGCAGGGTCTTCGCGTCGGGAGGCCGTGGTCTCCGCGACCATGCGCCGCGCGATCCGCAGCGCGTTCGCCTGGATGGTCAGCGTCGGGTTCAGCCCGCCCGGATAAGGCATGTAGCTTCCATCGACGACATGGACGTTGTCCACGGAATGGATGCGCCCGTCGCGGTCCACGACCGATGTCTTCGGATCCGTTCCGGCGCGGCAGGTCCCGTGAAGATGCGTGCTTCCCAGAAAGAAATGCGAGGGCTCCCGGCGAATGTCCCTCGCCCCGGCCGCGGACAGCCATTCCGCCGATCGCGCCACCATGTATTCCAGGCGCGCCAGATCCCGTGGATCGGGCGTGTAATCGAGGGCGACGCGCGGCGTGCCCCATGCGTCCCGCGACGAGGTCAGACGCACCCGATTGGCCGGCGAGGGGTGGTCGGCCAGAATCGTTTCCACCCGCAGCAGCAGTCCGGGCGTGTCCAGGGACCGCCAGTCGTCCGGCTTGGTTTCGTAGATCATGCCGCCGACACCCGTCGGGCAGTCCGGGTCCAGGTAATGATCGAGTACCGCGACGGTCGAGAACGGCCCGCGATAGCCGATCGGATGATCGGCGAGCGCCGCCGCAGCCCCGGGGATCTCCCCGAGGCAATACTCGCTCAGTTTCATGCACAGGCCGCGCCCGACCAGATCGTGTTCGTTGCCGAGCCCGTTCGGGGAAAAACCTGACACCGAGCGCAGCAGCAGGGCGGCGGTCTGGATCGCATTGCATGCCAGCACGAAGCGCTCCGCGCGCAGCACCCGCTGCTGTCCGGTCTCCAGATCCAGGCACTGCACCGCGCTCGCGCGTCCTCTGCCGGTTTGCTGCAGCGCCATGGCCCGCACCCCCGTCAGCAGGCGAAACCGGTCGGAATCGGCAAGCCCTTCCAGGCCCGAGACGAGCGCATCGCGTTTCGCCCCCCGGGTGCACTGCGAGGAAATGCACAGCGAGCAGTTGTCGCATTTTCCGCGATCGATCGCGACCGGCGTCGGTCGCGGGGAGTAGCCCCTCCGGCATGCGCCTTCCCACAGGTGCTCGCCCGGCAGGCTCAGGTACGACGGCGGGGGAGTCTGCGAAGCCCAGGGTCCGACGGCCGCCGGATCGATCGCGAGCTTCCGCTCCATTTCGGCGTAAAAGGGTTCGAGATCTGCCGGTCCGATCGGCCAGCGCACATCCAGACCCTCCACGCGGATCCTCTCGCCCGGGTCGAAATCGAAGGGGTGGTAGCGGAAGGAAGCGCCGCCGTAGAACACGGTCCCACCGCCCAGGTTCCGCGTCGTCCACGGCCAGCCGCGTTCATTCCAGCCACCGGCCTCGTTGCCGGCATAGGCCGAGGGCGCCGCCGCATCGACGAGGGCGTTCTCCACCGTCGGCTCGAGCCGCACGCCTTCTTCCAGCATGAGCGTCCGCAGCCCGGCCTGCACGAAGACTTCGGCAGCGACGGTACCGCTCGCGCCGCTGCCGATCACGCAGACATCGAAAACCTCGCCGAGCTCGTCGCCGGAGGCCAGGCCGTGTCGATGGGACCGCCCCAACGGACTCCTGTGCATCAGTCTGCTCGACATCGTCATTCCCTTGTTGAAGCGCGATCCTCGCCCGGATCATAACGCGCCGATGCGTGCCCGGTACATGAACGCGGCTTCGCGCGATCTTGCCCGGTACACCGCCCTTCGCATGCCCATGGCCCAGCGCCTCGAGCCTCGCCCGAAGCCGGCGGCGCGCGTCCAGGGGGGCGGTCATTGACATGCCGACTCCGCTGATGCTAGGTTCTGTGGCGATAGCGCGCTGAGTGGAAAGACCGGATCCAGGAAGGCATTCCGTACCCTCAAGCGGTCGACGAAGCGAGGGCATATGCCAGCTCGGTCCAGGGAAGCGTTGCTGCCGTGCAGTATGGACAACTGAATTCAAAGGAGATGTGCGGTATGAACACGAAAGACTCTTCTCTTCGCCCGAAAGCTGCCGCCAGCCGTAGGCTTGGCGCGGTCGAGTTGGATACTGCAGTGGAACCGACCGCCATCGAGGCGGCGAAGCGTTCCCTGAACACCATCGAGCTGGAGACGGCAACGGAACCGACGAAGATCATCACCGCCAGGAGTGCGCTGAACACGATCGAGTTGGAGACCGTGGTGGAACCGACTGCGATCGCAGCGGCGAAGCGCTCGCTGAGCACGGTCGAACTGGACACGGTGGTGGAAACGACCGCGATCGAAACGGCGAAGCGCTCGCTCAGCATGGTCGGTCTGGACACCGCGGTGGAGCCGACGGCGATCGA
>JBIJAD010000287.1:0-5245 GCA_044345955.1 Lysobacteraceae bacterium | reverse complement strand
CGAGCGCAGGGCGTCCTCGGCCTTGTCCCAGGTGGCGTCGTCGCCGAGGCGCGATTCCGGGCGCAGGGCGATCTTGATCTGGATGTCGCTGAAGCCGAAGTGGGCGTAGACCTGCAGCGCCTGCTCGTGGAAGGCGCGGACCTCGGCCTCGATCTGGTCCTCGGTGCAGAAGATGTGGCCGTCGTCCTGGGTGAAGCCGCGCACGCGCAGGATGCCGTGCAGCGCGCCGGAGGGCTCGTTGCGGTGGCAGGCGCCGAACTCGCCGTAGCGGATAGGCAGGTCGCGGTAGCTGTGCAGGCCCTGGTTGAACACCTGCACGTGGCCCGGGCAGTTCATCGGCTTCACCGCGTAGGTCCGCTTCTCGGACTCGGTGAAGAACATGTTGTCCTTGTAGTTGTCCCAGTGGCCCGAAGCCTTCCACAGCGAGACGTCGAGGATCTGCGGGCAGCGCACTTCCTGATAGCCGCTGTCGCGGTACACGCGGCGCATGTACTGCTCGACCACCTGCCAGATCGCCCAGCCCTTCGGATGCCAGAAGATCAGGCCGGGACCTTCTTCCTGCAGATGGAACAGGTCGAGTTGTTTCGCGATCTTGCGGTGATCGCGCTTCTCGGCTTCCTCCAGCTGCGTGAGGTAGGCCTTGAGGTCCTTGTCGTTCAACCACGCCGTGCCGTAGATGCGGCTGAGCATCTGGTTGTTCGAATCGCCGCGCCAGTAGGCGCCCGCGACCTTCATCAGCTTGAACGCGCGCAGTTTGTCGGTGCCGGGCACGTGCGGGCCGCGGCACAGGTCGGTGAATTCGCCCTGCGAATACAGCGAGAGGTCTTCGTCGGCCGGAATGCTCTCGATGATCTCGGCCTTGTAGGCCTCGCCCATGCCGCGGAAGAAGGCCACGGCGTCGTCGCGCGATTTCACGCTGCGCGAGACCGGCAGCGCTTGCTTGACGATCTTCTGCATTTCGGCCTCGATGGCCGGGAGGTCTTCCGGCGTGAACGGGCGCTCGTAGGCGAAGTCGTAGTAGAAGCCGTTGTCGATCACCGGGCCGATGGTGACCTGGGCGCCCGGGAACAGACGCTGCACGGCCTGGGCCAGGAGGTGGGCGGTGGAGTGGCGGAGGATGTCGAGCGCGTCGGGATGTTTCTCGGTGACGATCTCGAGCGCGGCGTCGTGGTCGATGCGGAAGGATGTATCGACGAGCCTGCCGTCGACCTTGCCGGCAAGCGCGGCCTTGGCCAGGCCCGCGCCGATCGAGGCGGCGATCTCGCCGACCGTGGGGGGAGATTCGAATTCGCGGCGGCTGCCGTCGGGGAGCGTGATGGCGATCATGGGGTTCAATGCTGTAGGGATTGTGTTCGCGGTTTGCCGGTTGTCGCGGCGCGCGGCGGCGCGGCCAGCTTCGTCGTCAACCAGATGACATCCTGGCGCGGCAACAAAAAAGCGCCCCGAAGGCGCTTTCGCGTGGACGCGGGCCTCGGGCGGTCGGGTCAGGGGCGGATGGTAGTGCTCATGTCGCACGCTCGACGCCGGTTTCCCGGGGCCACCTCGGTGTTGTCGCGGATACGGCAAAGTTAGGCGCCGGGCCGCCGAAAGTCAACGAATGCAGGCGGTTCGGACGCGTCTGGCGCGCGGGCGACGGCATGGTTCCCGTCGATCGGCGAGAGGCCCTACACTCGGGCCTTTCCGGCGACCGGGCGAACGAGGACTGCGGGCGATGGCGCAGAGCATCCACGATGGCATTCATGCATTCCACGACGACCCGCGCAACGCCGACATCCGGATCTGGATCAACGGCGCGCTCAAACCGCGGGCGGAGGCCACGGTGTCGGTGTTCGACAGCGGCTTCGTGCTCGGCGACGGCGTCTGGGAAGGGCTGCGGGCGATCGACGGCCATCCGGTGTTCCTCGACGAACACCTCGACCGGCTGTTCGAGGGCGCGAAGGCCATCGCGCTGGACATCGGCATGGACCGGGCCGGTCTGACCGGGGCGATCTACGCCACGCTGGAAGCGAACGGCATGCGCGACGGGGTGCACATCCGGCTGATGGTCAGCCGCGGCGTGAAACGCACGCCGTACCAGGACCCGCGGGTCACGGTGGGCCCGGCGACCATCGTCATCATTCCCGAGTTCAAGGTCGCGAAACCCGAAACCCTCGCGCGCGGACTCAGGCTGTTCACGGTGCACGTCCGTCGCGGCTACCCGGACGTGCAGGACCCGAAGCTCAACAGCCACAGCAAACTCAACTGCATCACCGCCTGCATCCAGGCCACGCAGGCCGGGGCCGACGAAGCGCTGATGCTCGATCCGCACGGTTTCGTCGCGACCTGCAATTCGACCCATTTCTTCATCGTGCGCCGCGGCGAAGTCTGGACCTCAACCGGCGACTACTGCCTCGGCGGCATCACCCGGGCCAACGTGCTGCGCGCCTGCCGCGAGGCCGGCATCCCCTGCTTCGAGAAGAATTTCAGCCTGACCCAGGTCTATTCCGCCGACGAAGCCTTCACCACCGGCACCTTCGCCGGGCTGGCGCCGGTGCGCGAGATCGACGGCCGCAGGATCGGAAACGACGCGAACGCCGATGCCCTGCCCGGCCCGATGACCGCGCGACTGCAGGCGCTGTATCGCGACCTGATCGCGCGCGACGTGGCGGTGCGCGCCGGCGTGCGGCTGGCATGAGTCCGACCGACGCGCCGCTGCGGGTCGCGATGTGGAGCGGCCCGCGCAACATCTCCACCGCGATGATGCGGGCCTGGGAGAACCGCGGCGATTGCGCGGTCAGCGATGAGCCGCTCTACGCGGCCTATCTGGCCGCGACCGGGCTGGATCATCCCGGGCGCGAGGCGGTGATCGCCGCCGGCGAAACCGACTGGCGACGGGTCGTCGAGACCCTGCTCGGCCCGGCGCCGGGCGGCGCCGCGCTGTGGTACCAGAAACACATGAGCCATCACCTGCTGCCGGGGATGGAGATCGACTGGGTGCTGCAGTTGCGCAACGTGTTCCTGATCCGCGATCCGGCCGAAGTCGTGGCTTCGTATCTCAAATCGCGGGCTGCGGCGACGCCGGAGGAGATCGGCCTGCCGCAGCAGGGCCGTTTGTTCGATCTCCTGTGCGAACGGCTGGGCGAGACGCCGCCGGTGATCGACGCCGGCGATTTCCTGCGCGCGCCCGAGGCGCATCTGCGCACGCTTTGCGCGCGGCTGGGGATCGCGTTCACGCCGCGGATGCTGTCCTGGCCGCCCGGCCCGCGCGACAGCGACGGCGTGTGGGCGCCGTACTGGTACGACGCGGTGCGGAAATCGACCGGCTTCGAGCCCTGGCGCGCGCGGGACACCGCACTGACAGGCGACGCGGCGGCGGTGGCCGACGCCTGCCGGCCGGTCTACGAGCGCCTGCGGACGTTCCGCATCCGGGTTGACTGAAGACTCAGAGCGGCAACAGCACCGCCGAGGCGACATGACCCTCGGCGACCCGGAAACGCCCTCGGATGCGCGCGTGCCCCGGCGGATGTGCGCCCGCGACCAGCACATCGGCGACGAAACCGTCCTCCCCCTCGAACGCGAGTTCGACCTGGTGGAAGTCCAGGAACACCCGGCACTGCGGGTAGATCGCCTTGTAGACCGCTTCCTTGATCGAGAAGACCAGAATGCCGCCGAGCGGACGCAGCGCGGCCGGCAGGGCCGCGATCCGGGCGAATTCGGCATCGCGCAGGATCATCGGCAGCAGCGCCGCGTCCATCGGCGCGGCAGGCTCGACATCCAGACCGAGACCCGAACACTGCGAGGCCGGCGCCACCGCCACTGCGCACAGACTCTGGCAATGGGTGATCGAACCGACCACGCCCGAAGGCCACAACGGCACGCGATCGGCATCGGGCAGCAGCGGCGATCGCGACGCGCCGACCGCTTCGAGCAGGCCATGCGCGAGCAGCCGGCCGGCGGCGAACTCGCGCCGGCGCTTGTCCACCGCGCGCTCGATCCGGCGCAGTTCCTCCGCGTGCAGCAAGGCCGGATCGGCCTGCGCCGGCGGCATTTCCGCGAGCAGGACGGTCGGCGGCAGCAGCGGGCGGAACAGCATCGGACCTCCTTGCCTCAGCGCTTCGACGCGCGCGGTACGACGCTGTCCGCAACAGCCGTCTACCGCCGAAACGCGAACGGCGCAGCCCTTGGACTGCGCCGTTCGACCACGTGGTGGTGGGCGGTACAGGGTTCGAACCTGTGACCCCTACCATGTCAAGGTAGTGCTCTACCGCTGAGCTAACCGCCCGTCGAGTCCGTACCGGCCCCTCGAAAGGGCGGCCATGGTAACACCAGCGAGCGCAGGACGGAATATCGGCCGGCCGCCTCAGCCGCGGCCGCCGAATCCCCGCCGGAGCAGCCAGTGGCTGGCGCCGTAGGCCACGCCGGCCAGCACCGACCAGCACAGCAGCAGATGCAGCGCGGTCGGGCCGAGCTGGCGGCCGAAGAACGGGTCGGTCCAGGCGAAATTGACGTTCTCGGCCGCCGGCGCCAACCAGCGCCCGGCGACCAGAGCCAGGGCCGCGACCGCCGCCTGCAGCGGCCAGCCGCGCGGATCGTAGCCGGTGCGCCGCAGCACCGCCCACAGCAGCAGGGGCCAGGCCAGGTGATACAGCGACAGCAGCCGCGCGAACAGCGGATACGCCGGGTCCCACATGTACGAGGTACCGCCGAACAGGAATTGGCCGGTCGCCACTTTCCAGCCGGCATCGACCGCCCAGGCCAGCGCGATCACCGGCGCGGCCACCGCCTGGCTGGAGATCAGCAGACGATTGCGCAGGATCAGCGCCAGCGCGGTGAGGATCACCCCGATGTTGCACAGAAACAGGAAATTGGCCGCGCCGTAGGCGTACTGATAGGCCGGCAGATACACCGCCAGCCACAGCGCGCCGAGCCAGCCCCAGCGCGGAAACGCGGCCGCCGCCGCGTTCATCCCAACCCCGCCTCGCGCAGCCGGCGGATCTCGTCGCGCACTTTGGCGGCGGCCTCGAACTCCAGATCGCGCGCGTGCTGGTACATGGTCTGCTCCAGTTGCGCGATCCGCGCCTCGCGCTGCGCCGGCGCCAGCGCGGCGTAGTTCTCGGCCGGTTCCGCCACCCGCTGCCCGCGGCCGCGACCGCGCTTGTCGCCCGGCGCGGCATCGCCGCGCGCGCCCTCCATCACGTCCATCACGTCGCGCACGATCGAGGTCGGCACGATCCCGTGTTCGGCGTTGTATTCGAGCTGCTTCTCG
>JBIJAD010000286.1:0-5247 GCA_044345955.1 Lysobacteraceae bacterium | reverse complement strand
GTGCCGGCGAAGGCGGCTCAGTTGCCGCCGAGCGCCTGGCGCAGCGCCGCGATCAGGCCCGCCGCGGCGTCGTTGTCGGCCGGCAGGCCGCGCGGATCGACCGCCGACACCGTGCTGCGGCCTTCGGCTTCGGTGATCCGGATCAGGAACTTGGCGCCCTGGTAATCGATGTCGTACGCGCCCAGCAGTTGGGCGCGGCTGGCGATGGTCACGCCGGAAATGCCGGTCAGGGCCTCGCCGACCCGACCGAAGACGCTGGCGCGATCGCCGCTCACGCTGAAGCCGAGGCTGCGGCCGCTCTGCGCGGCGCCGGGCAGCGAGGAACGACTGACCGAACCGCTGGCGGTGGTGGCCAGCGAACGCTCGGCCTCGACGGCGTCGAAGGCCGGCGGGAATTCCAGCGGCCGCTGCGATTCCTCGGCCGAGTAGTAGTCCTTCTTGCGGAACCAACTGCAGCCCGAGGTGCCGAAGACGGCGACGGAGATCGCGACGAGCAGTGCGACGCGGGCGGCGCGCGACATTGCCGGGCGGAGGGTCTGGCGGGCGGCTTGGCGAATGAGGGACATGGGTTCTCCTGCGGTAGGACGGTGCGGGCGACTGCCCGGCGATTCGGCGGGGCGGCGCTCAGCCCGTCCGCGCGACGGCCGCGGCGGCGGACTCGCGCTCGAACGCGGCGATGCGTGCGGTCATGGTATCGGCAAGCGCGGCATGCGCCGCGGAAAGCGTGGTCAGCGGCAGACGCAGGCCGTGGCCGATGCCCTGGCGGGCGAGTACCGCCTTGACCGGGATCGGGTTGGGTTCGACGCCGAGGAAATCGAACACCGGTTGCAGGGCGGCATCCAGCGCCTCGGCCTCGGCGCGACGGCCGCCACGGGCGAGGTCGCAGAGCCGGCGCATGCTGGCGGGCAGCACGTTGGACGCGACCGAAATCATGCCGTCGGCGCCGGCCAGCATCGCCCGCGCGGCGGTCGGATCGTCGCCGGAGAGGATCGCGAAGTCCGGCGAACGCAGCGCGAGCAGGTCGGCCATGCGGTCGGGCTCGGCGCGGGCTTCCTTGATCGCGACGATCCGCGGATGCGCGACCAGTTCGGCGACCGTGGCCGGCAGCAGATCGCAACCGGTGCGGCCGGGCACGTTGTACAACACCACCGGCAAGCCGCCGTCGTCGGCGACCGCACGGTAATGCGCGATCAGGCCCGGCTGGGTCGGGCGCACGTAGGGCGGGGTCACCACCAGCGCGGCATCGGCGCCGCAGGCGGCGGCCTGCCGGGTGAGGGCGATGGTCCTGGCGGTGTTCGACAGGCCGGTACCGGCGAGCACCGGGATGCGTTTGTCCACCACCGCCACCGCGCGGCGCAGCAGCGTCTCGTATTCCTGATCGGAGAGGGCGCTGGCTTCGCCGGTCGAACCGGCGACCACAACGGCCTGGGTGCCGGCATCGAGCTGCGCCTGCAGCAGCCGGTCCCACGCGGAAAGGTCGAGCCTGGGAAAATCGGGTTCGCCGGACGCCGTGAACGGCGTGGCCAGCGCGGTGATGCTGCCGGACAGATGCACGCGGATGCCCTGGAATGCTCTGGAATGCGGGACGAATGGACTCGGGAACGGTCCGGCTGCGACGGATCGCACCGCGACCGGACCGACGGATGTTACTTGGGAAGGTCTGAACACTCCATCCTCGCGAGCCCCGCGGCAGCCCGCACGCAGTTGCGACGGCACCGGCTTGCACGGCGCCGACCATGGGAATCAAGCACTTGCGAGGTACGCCGGAATCGCGCGGCGACCGTCTCGGGATTGTCCTTGCGGGTGGAATCCGCCGGCCATATCCTGAACATCGGTCCACGGCGCCTGCGCACGACGGACCCGCGCATTCTCTCCATCGCCTTCCTGACCCGTGCGGACGCCACCTTGACCGATTCTTCCAATGCCGCCCGGCCTGCGCCGAACGAGAACTACCTGCTGATCAACGCCTATACGACGCATCCGCAGTCGCCGCTGCTGTCGGTGACCCGGCGGATCGCCGACAGCGGCTGCAATCTGGTCGATGCCCGCCTGTCCACGGTCGGCCGCGACGTGTCGGTCACCGCGCTGGCGGTCGGCCCGTGGGACGCGATCGCCAAGCTCGAGGCGATGCTGACCCGGCTCGAACGCGAGGAAGGCTTCAAGCTGATCTGGTACCGCACCGGTCCCAAGCCGATGCAGTCCAACCTGTTGCCCTACGTGGTCGAAGTGGTCGCCGCCGACAAACCCGGCATCCTGTATCAACTGGCCGATTTCTTCGACCGTCAGGGCATCACCATCGAAAGCCTCCACTGCGCCCGCTACCGCGCGATGCAGACCGGCGCCGACATGTTCTCGGCCCAGGTCACGATCGGCGTGCCCGCCGACATGCACATCGCCGCCCTGCGCGACGATTTCCTCGAGTTCTGCGATCACCTGAATCTCGACGCCATCATGGATCCGATGAAGTTCTGACGATGACCGCAATCGGCAAACCGCTCCCCGAATCGACCCTCGCCCTGCCCCTCGCCATGTCCGACGGCAGCACCGCGACACTCTCCGACCATGCCGGCCGCTGGCTGGCCCTGTATTTCTATCCGAAGGATTCGACGCCCGGCTGCACCACCGAAGGCCTCGAATTCAACGCGCTGCTGCCGAAGTTCGCCAAGCTCGACTGCGACGTGCTCGGGGTTTCGCGCGACTCGGTCAAATCGCACCAGAACTTCTGCGCGAAGCAGGGCTTCCGCTTCCCGTTGGTGAGCGACGGCGACGAGGCCCTGTGCAACGCCTTCGGCGTGATCCAGGAAAAGAACATGTACGGAAAGAAGGTGCTGGGCATCGTCCGCAGCACCTTCCTGATCGACCCCGAGGGCCGGATCGCCGCCGAATGGCGCGGGGTGAAGGTCGCCGGTCACGCCCAGGCCGTGCTCGACGCACTGAAGGCGGCCCGGAAGCAGTGACCGTCCCGTTCGCGACATCGCCTCGCCGCCCCGCTCCGCGGGCCGCGGCCGGTGTCCGCTGTCCGCTCGTCGCCCCCGCAGAATCCAATCCATTCCCCAGCATCGGCACACATACCGCATGATGACCAAAGGCAAGCGCATCTACGTCCTAGACACCAACGTGCTGATGCACGACCCGACCGCGCTGTTCAAGTTCGAGGAACACGACGTGTTCCTGCCGATGCAGGTGATCGAGGAACTGGACAACGCCAAGAAGGGCACCTCCGAAGCCAGCCGCAACGCGCGCCAGGTCAGCCGCTTCATCAACGAACTGATCGAGAGCCACGGCACCGACAAGATCACCACCGGATTGGCCCTGACCCGCCCCAAGGGCCTGCAACTGCGCGCCGCGGAGAGCATCGGCAAACTGCGCTTCCAGACCGGCAGTTTCGATTCGGCCAAGCGGTTCGGCGCGGTGATGCCGGACAACCAGATCCTCGGCGCCATCCTGATGCTGCAGGAGGCCGAGTCCCAGGTGCCGGTGGTGTTCGTCTCCAAGGACATCAACCTGCGGATCAAGGCCGCGATCGCCGGCATCGCGTCCGAGGACTACGAGAACGACCGCGCGCTCGACGACTTCAGCCTGCTCTACACCGGCGTCGCCCCGCTGCCCGATGATTTCTGGCAACGCCACGGCAACGACCTCAAGTCCTGGACCGAAAAAGGCCGCACGTTCTACGAATTCTCGCGCGACGGCGACGAGGAATGGTTCCCCAACCAGTTCCTGTACCTGCCCGGCGACGAGGAAGCGGAAATGCGGGTGGCCCGCGTCGACGGCGACCGCATCACCGTGCAGATCGTCGACGATTACCGCAGCCATCAGCATGCGGTCTGGGGCATCGCCGCGCGCAACCGCGAACAGAACTTCGCGCTCAACGCGCTGATGGACCCGGACATCGATTTCGTCACCCTGCTCGGCACCGCCGGCACCGGCAAGACCCTGCTGGCGCTGGCCGCGGGCCTGGCGCAGACCATGGACCAGCAGCGCTACCGCGAGATCATCATGACCCGCGCCACGGTGAGCGTGGGCGAGGACATCGGCTTCCTGCCCGGCACCGAGGAAGAGAAGATGACGCCGTGGATGGGCGCACTGACCGACAATCTCGAAGTGCTGATGCCGAACACCCAGGACGGCGGCAGTTGGGGTCGCGCCGCGACCAACGACCTGCTCGCCTCGCGGATCAAGATCCGCTCGCTGAACTTCATGCGCGGACGCACCTTCCTCACCCGCTGGCTGATCCTCGACGAGGCGCAGAACCTGACGCCGAAGCAGATGAAGACCCTGATCACCCGCGCCGGCCCCGGCACGAAGATCATCTGCCTCGGCAACGTCGAACAGATCGACACGCCCTACCTGACCGAAACCACGTCCGGCCTGACCTACGCCGTCGACCGCTTCAAGGGCTGGGCGCACAGCGCGCACATCACACTCAAGCGCGGCGAGCGTTCCCGACTGGCGGATTTCGCGTCGGAAGTGCTGTGAGTCGACGGCGCGGATCATGATCGCGATCCGTCCCCTTGTCGCGGGCGACGCCGGCGCGCTCCACGCCGCCGTCCGCGCCTCGCTGCCGACGCTGTCGCAGTGGCTGCCGTGGGCGACGGAGGATTACGATCTCGCGCGCGCCGAGGCCTGGATCGCGCACTGCATCGCGGCGCGCGAGGCGGATACCGAACACCATTTCGGGGTGTTCGATGCGGACAACGGCGCGCTGATCGGCGGGGTCGGGCTGAATCACAGGATCGCCGCCTACCGCAGCGCGCACATGGGTTACTGGGTGGCGGATGCGGCGCGCGGACGCGGCGTGGCGGTGGCGGCGGCGCGACAGGCCGTGCGCTTCGGTTTCGATGTCCTCGGCCTGCAGCGGATCGCGATCCTGGTGCAGCCGGAGAATCGGGCGAGTCTGCGGGTCGCGGTGAAACTGGGCGCGGTCTGCGAAGGCGTGAGCCGGCATGCGATCGTGGTCGGGGACCGCCCGCACGATGCGGTGCTGTTTTCGCTGCTGCCGGACGACCCTGCGCCCGACGATCCTGCGCCCGAAGCACCGCACGCGACAGGCTGACGCATGGGCGTGCAACTGCCGCGCTGGGTGTGGATCGGCGCGTTCGCGCTGTCCTGCATCGCGGGCATGGTCAACGTGGTCGGTTATCTGGGTTTCGAACATCAGGCGATCACCCATCTGACCGGCACCACCACCCTGCTCGGCGCCGCGCTGGCGGGCGCGGATCCGCGCGCCGCGCTGCATCTGCTCGG